>JAZDHT010000029.1:0-5432 GCA_043805615.1 Patescibacteria group bacterium
CGAATCCTGCCGCCCCAGCCAATCAGGTTTTACTACTAATTGATTAAGCCATGAAGTTAAATGCAATGGAAAAAATCGGAGTTATATTAGCCATCCTAGTTGTATTGGGATTGTTTTATGTCAATCTCGGCGGCCAAAAAGACCCAAGGGTTTTATTGAAACCCAACACAGCGGGTATTTATACGACTGGGATAGATCAAAAAACTGATTTTACAAATTTTACATTTAATACCGATTCTCCGACTACAACGGTAAACTTTTCTGATCCTAGTTATGCAAAAATTGAATTCCTAGTTCCTTACAATTCAAATTGGGGGAATGAGGAATATAAAATTAATCCTCATGATATTGTTAGTGATTCAATTTCGCCAAAATCAGGATCTATTTTATTCGGCTGGGTTGATGATGGTAAGGGTGGGACGTTCAATCCGACTCGCCAATACGTGTTAGTCTACCATTCTTTAACTGAACTAGGTCAAAGTTTTCAAAATTACAATATAAGCAAACTCTTAAACGATAGCAGGCAGCCAAATCTAGCGGGTGATCTGCAGTATCAGTGCCAGGTGTATCCTGTCATAAAGCAATTAGGTGGTATTGATGCTGTGGAATCAGTTTGCGATGATTCTGGTCCCAGAATATCATTTTTAGCTAATGGGAATCTCTTTGAATTTTATCCTCCCGCTGAGTTTGCTTCCCTTGTTGATATAAGGGAAATGGAACATATAATGCAGACTGTAAAAGTTTTATAGTGTTGTGAGGTAATGTATCTCTTTTGCTGAACTAAACGCTCAAGATGCGTCGAAATGATAATCTGTAGATAGTTTAAAATGACCAATCTGGGTTTGCAATTCAAAAAGTTCTAGCTCAAGGTGGCCAGCCAGAGAGTTGGTATGCATCTTTTGGGGGATGAATTTTTTGATTGATCGGAATAATTAAATAATATATTATTAATATTGCTCATTAAAAATTTACAAGAGGAGATTGAAGAGTATTTGATTTGTGCGAATTAATCCCCTGTGATCACATATAGAAAAGGAGGTGATCTGATGGATCCTGATGGTCAATCTGCGGATTCTGATGTTCAACTTGAACGTACTGCCGAAGAATGGTTGGACCTGCTCCGACCGATTATTGAGTTTCAATTAGGGGTAGAATTAAAAGACATTACCCTTACGGCCAACTTTTTCGATGATTTCGATGCCGACAGCCTTGATATTGTAGAGTTGATAATGGCTATCGAAGAGGCGTCCAATGTTAAAATACCGGATAAGGAAGCGGAAGCAATCGCAACAGTGCAGGATCTGATTAATTTCCTGTCCGGTAATCCAGAACGGTCTGGTTAATTGCCACCAACGATTACGGATGGTTTTTAATTAGTGATGAATACATACCCATACGCGGAGTATTGCTGTATGGAGGTAGTAAATCCATTCTTTTCTTAATACCAATCCGACTAGAGGAGGATGATCCCTAGCGGTGGGTGTTAAGATAGGCCCACCTCGCATTGAGCGAGGTGGGTTTTTTATTAAATAGTTATACTGCTGTAAGTATTGGTGAATCGGCTAAGACCATCGAATATTTATATAGCAAAAAGGCCCATATCACAAAAGATGCGGACCGTTTTTTAGTGCATTATCTAACTTTGTCGTCCGCATAACGGCTGAGTTATGCTTTTTTATTGTTCTACTCGCACGGGTGTGCCACGTAGAAATCCATTGCGAGTTAAGGCAAGTATTTTTATGCCGTTAGCTCTGTCTTGATTGGGGTATAGAAAGAAAATTTTTTGGACCCAACCACCACCGCATTTAACCAGTTTAATCGCAACAACTTTTCTTGCGTCTATGCGACTAATTGGGTCTGTATCATCTTCGTCATGCATTATGGGGACAAATATATCCCCCAGGGATATCTCTGTCAGGGCAGATTTTTGGGTATCTTTTGCCATGTCATTATCCTCCTTGTTTGGTTTGCTGGCGCGGGCGAAAAAGTTAGATAAATATTAAAGAACCCTCTGATTAGTGATAATCAGAGTTGGTTTTACTAGGGGATTTCAAGAACGATTTACCTAGTATCTTATATATCCTAACTTATAGATGACCTGAAGTCAATAGTTTTACAGATATGGCTACAAAAAATAAAAAAAGTTGCCCTATTGATATTAATCTGTTACCCTACATAGGCAGGTCTATTAGACTTGGAGTGTCTATATTAGTAAAATTTAGAGGAGGTCTCATGAATGATGAGATGAATACACAACCTCAGTCTGACGGTCAGGCTGATGATCAGACCAACGTGCCTTCTACTGAAGAGGGTACTGTTACTCCTGAAGAAGTCACCACAGAAATGCCTGAGGCAGAAAAGAATGCTGATCAAGAAGGTCAAGGAGAAGAAACTAAGACTGAAGAAACTAAGACTGAAGAAACTCCTGCAACTGAATAATTTTCAGTAACAGATTTTCTTAGTGAATAAACGTCTGGCTATGGTCAGACGTTTATTTTATAGGAGAAAAAGATTGTGTTGACATAAAAAATGAAAAGTGTAATATAAATTTTAGGTAGTCATTTGTACCTTCTGCCTGTTTATCAGGTTTTTATCTAACTTAGGCCTTTTCCCCTGCACTACCTCCTATATCCCCCGTCGCCAGACGGGGGAGCCTTTTTATAATAGCTTAAAATCTGGGGTTATTGTATAAATATATTGCTCTAGGACTACAAATTTGCTATAGTTGTCCTATCAAATAAAGGAGGACTAAGTTATGAGTAAACTTAGTATGGTTGGGGTATTGTACTTTGTCATATTGGTCTTTACTGGCTTGGCTCTACCGATAACAATAGCATCGGCCACAGAGATTGATGATCTCATTGACGAGGTTAGACCCGCTATAGTTTGCATTTACTGCCAAGATATCGATGGGGATTCTATCCAAGGCAGTGGAGTAATTGTGTCAGCGAACGGGGTTGTTGTTACCTCTGCCCACGTGGTTGATGAGGCGGTGGCTATTTCAGTGTACTATTATGATATTTCATCAGGCGATCTGATGGAAACTGTTGCGGAAGTGGCGTCTGTTAATCTCATCTACGATTTGGCCTTAGTGGATATACCGGGTGATTTTGTACCAGCAGATGTTGACCACTTGTTTCAGCCGAGATTGGGTGATCGGGTAGTAACGGCTAGTTTTCCTGCCAGCACTGTTATGGGTATTCAAGATATTTTTGTTGCCCAAGGCAGTATTATTGGTTTTATGGCAGATGCGGATCAGACTAGATCGTGCAGTATTGTGGTTGATGCCGCAATTGGTTTGGGGTCATCTGGTGGGGGGTTATTTAATACTGCGGGTGAGCTTATGGGAATAATCTATGGGAAAGGGAGTGGTGGTATAGAAGGGATGAACTTCGTGCTACCCATATACGATATTTATGTTTGGAGTGGTACTTCTCCAGAATTAGGTATCGGTTATGCCATTGATACCATCTTGGAATTCCCACCGGGCATTAATTTATTGGTCAATTAGTTCTTTTTTGTTCCTGATGATATAAAAAACGACTTCCCACGTAGGAAGTCGTTTTAACTTAACTAATAAGTAGCCAATTATTTTTTAACCTTGAATATTCCACTGGGACCGTAATAAATATTCTGCCAATCAATTTGAGTGGTAAGTTTGGTTCCAGATACAGACCAAGAATAAGTTTTTTCTAGTTCATCTGGGTCAGTAGGTTTCAGAAGTTCGTAAAGAGTGCTGTTCATTTGGAATTCAGATTTGTTTGGTGGCAATGGTAGATATAGGGGTTTATTATCTGGTAGGTAACCCTCGATCTTAGCAATGTACCGACCTACATTATCAATAGTTTCCCAATCAAACAGAGTGGCTTCATTAATATAACTATTTTCAGGATTTGGATCATTGGGGTCGGGGAATATAAGCGTTGCCGCCACCTGTTTGTTGATGGTTCTGGTTGTACTCCAATATTCTGGTGATGCTGGAATTGTTTCCTGAGCCTTTATCGACCATTCCCAAGTGCCATCTTTCATTAATAATTCTACTAGTTGATCGGGCAGAGTGTAACCAATATTACCGCCTAGATTAGCTATTTTTATTTCTCCAGTGTCTAAGTGCGTGGCTTTTAGGGTATAGATGGCATTAGTCACCATGACTCCAGCTTTTTTAAATTCCCAGCTAAATTTGATATCGGCAAAATTAAAGTTGATATCTGATTCAGGGGCGATTAAATTAAGTTCATCGTAAGTAGTATATACAATGTCTTGTTCTGGCCATGGGTTAGATTCTGGTATTTTCAGCCAAGTCCAAAATATGTAACCATTAGTGACCATGGGTGCTAGCTGTGAGCCAATATTGCCCGATACAATTTTTTCTGAGGTACCCAAACTGTCTAAGTCATACATGTAGACATCAATATTTCCTGCCAATCCGAAACTGCCGTCATCGTTCCGTGAATCTTGCCAAACTATTACATTGTTATAAATAGTGGGGAACTGTTGATTTTTAGTATCATTAGTAATCTGTTTAATTTCGTCAGCCATAATATCTTTCAACCAAACATTATAATCATCCGTGTTGGTACTATTTATATCCCCATCATCTGTCCAGACAATCTTATTATTAGATACATTTGGTTGAGTTTGGTTATCATCTGCAATAATCACTGGTTGTTCTTGTGGATCGCCAGAACCTAGATCAATCATCCAAATATCCCAATCGCCGCTTCTTTTATCTGCCCAAACGATTTTATTATCATCAAAACAAATTTCTTGTTTTTCTGATGGTAATGTAATTAGTTCAGTAGCTACTGAATTACCGGGGGTATATGTCCAGATAGTTCTAGTGTTGCTACTCATACCTTGTTGACGGATTAATGCGATAGTACCGTTGTAAATATCGAATGAGATATCTCTGTCATTAGGATTTTGCGGAACAATCAATTTACTACCCAAGTTGGGTAGTATTTGACGATAATAAATAGAATTGATATTGCCAGGGTTGATGCCCTCATCTCCCCAAATAACGTAAATGTCATCTGTTTTAGCGGAAGCAAATTTATTTGACGCATCAGATCCATAAATATCAACTGGGATAAATTCGCCAGAATCAACTGCATCAATGCGTTGATAGCGCAATTGTTTTGAATAATTAGTCTTGATATAGCTAGAGTACACGAAGCCGTCATTAGCAGAATCTAGTAATTTATCATCTTGTCCATTTAGGTTAGTGATTAAAACAACGTGCTCTTCGAAAGTTTCGTTTAAGACTTGGGCAGAACTAACGCCAGTAAAAAATGGTGACAACCAGTAATACCCCGCTCCAATTAATAAAATAGCCACACCAAGGGTGGCCACAGCAGTAGGTTTAATAATGCTATTGGAATGTGATTTGCTAAGTTTGGCTAAAGCTTCACGTAACTTAGCTAAATCAATCT
>JAZDHT010000030.1:0-2099 GCA_043805615.1 Patescibacteria group bacterium
ATCCTGCACCACAACTATGCCCTATCAAAATTGTATTCTTATCTACCTTGAATTGGCTGAATAAATCCGACCAATCCTTGTAGTTGGGGTCGTAGGGCTTGGGCCACTCTGGGGTCTGGGCAAGAATATCTCTTAACAAAAGCTGATGCTGTAGCCAAGGGATCCAATGTTCGTTAGATTGGGATTCCCTCTTGGGATCGTAGTACCCCTTTTTAGAGGGTTTTCCATGCAAAATTAATGCCGTTTTCATACCCTAAGCATACCATTTCTGAACGGCTCAATGGGTTGAGCCGTTCGGGTATTTTACCTAATTTTCAGGCCTGCCCCGCGCATGCTGGGGTCGAAGTAGAACCGTCCCCTATTTTCTCAGTTAGTAACTTAATTGATTAACGACTTTACCCACAATATTGCTTTTTGGCAATTTGCCCCACTGACGTGAGTCTGAACTGTTGGGCCGATTATCCCCCAGGACGAAAAATTCATTTGCTACTAGGGTCGTAGTCAATGTTGAGGCAGTATAAGTACCAGCAGGAAGATAGGGTTCTGACAGCAAGATATTGTTTATATAGACATATCCGTCTTTGATCATAACGGTTTCTCCAGGCATCCCAATAAGTCTCTTGAGAAATTTAAATGTTGGGTTCAGCGGATATTTAAACAATACGATGTCTCCTCTTGCAAGGCCATTGATAACACTGCTACCTTTTGCTATTGTCACTTCCGCGTTATCAAGTATAGTGGGCTCCATTGATTGGCCACTATTGACAAAAATCTCCCAACTATCTGGAGAATTATAATAACGAAGACTATCCAGCATTCTAGAATCTGTATTTGCTTTAAACCATCCCCACGAAGTTATAGAGATAACATAGCCATTGGGAAGTTGGGTAAATCTTTCCTCTACATTTGCATCAGCATATTCTTGATGATATTTAAACACTGTGAAATTAAGATTATTTCTTACTATCGTACTAATGACCAGCGTATTTTTACTCTCACCCTCTATACTATTTAATTCCGAGGTTCTTTTGTTAATAACTGTTTGGAAATTACTTTCCTTGTAAACACTTAACCCACCCCATTTTGTGCCTGTTTCTGGAACAGCTAAGGATAAACTCTTGTAGTAATCGGGATGAGTAGAAGGTTGGCTACTCTCTATAAGTTGTCCTGGCGGGGTAGGCTTCTCGTATTCAAAAGTAAAACCATACTCAGAATCTGTGTAAGTAACGTATTCGGACGTGGGTGTGGCATTCCCCACAACTAGCTTCCAAAAAATATCTGAATTGGTACTGGGAAGAAGTTGACCGTTTTTAATTTGTTTAGTCCAAGCCACATATTCGAATACAGGACGAACATAGAGATTATAAACGCCATTAGTTAAGTTATCTTTTAGTTTAATCGTCCAAGATATGTGGACATCTCTTCCATGAGAAACATCCTCACCTTCGTAATAAACGAATCTATTGTTATTTAGAGTAAAGCTGGAAGGATCAAGAAAACTGGGAGTACCATCTTGGTAAGGAGTTTGGCTACCAATGCCATAAGAACCATTTGGAACTTGTCTACCGAAATCAGGATTACCTAGTAGGTGTCTGGCGCGGACAGCATAATCCGACTCATTGCGCAAAACAAGTGATAACTGAATAGTTTGGCCAGCTTGCAAATTAGTAAACTCATGGGCTAAACCATCAGCGCTAATGGTGCCATTTTGACCAACCCATTCATAAATATAATTTGCGGCCTGAGCATCGTTTGGCAATAAAACTACCATTAGCGAAACGGCTAATAGATAGCTAAGTGATTTTACTAGTTTTTTCATAATAAGTTCCCCGATAAATAATAACAGGTTCATTTTAGCATATCTCACTAATTTTCAGGCCTGCCCCGCCCCGAATGGCACCGGGGTCAAAAGCATACGGTGCGCCAGTCCGGCGAAGCTCATGCGAAGACGGAAGCCTGTCGAAGTAGAACCGTCCCCTTTTTCAGTCTTATCACTAAACTCTAGATCTAAATTGAAGCGTCCCCTTATCTGTTCTGGCCTTGGACGAAACTGGGTGGCCTCATTCAAAGCGCACCAGTCTACGCTATAGCGTAGACTG
>JAZDHT010000031.1:0-14385 GCA_043805615.1 Patescibacteria group bacterium
TTGGATTCCATTCCTGCTGCCTCTGCCAACACCTGAAAAGCTTGACTGAGAGTGTATTTTTGTGAATGTGTGATAATAGGCTTATGAACAAAAGCAATATTTCCACATTAGTAATCTTGATTCTAGCGGCCATGTTTTATGGTGCTTATTTTGTTTTCTCAAAGTATATGATAATTCAGAGTATTCATCCACTATCCATAGCATTTTCAGTTGCCGTTGTATTGTCTATTTATATAGTGATTGGCGTGTTGTTTAATCAAAAACCAATAAAGGAATTAAAAGTTTTTAACTGGTTTAAATCTATTCCATTGTTATTAGCTGGCATTGGCGTGGCGGGGGTGAGTCCAATTTTGCTTGTTTACGGTCAGGTTACAACCTCGGCAACCAATAGCGCATTTATTTTTCAATTAGCGCCACTGTTTGCGGGGATATTAGGCATAATATTTCTTAAGGAAAAACCGCGTATATATTTCTGGCTTAGTGTTCTTTTAATTATTTGGGGGCTATTCTGGTTAACTACTAGAGGTGGGTTAACACCACCGAATGTAGGTGATTTATTAATACTTATAATTGCATTCTTATTTGGAGCATATAATGTTATAGCACAAAAATTTTCTACTCAACTTTCGCCCTTAGCTTTGAGCAACCTAAGAATGCTTTTGGGAAATGTGTTGGTAATGATAGTAGTAGGAATACTTTTAGGGAAAGATGCTATGGTGGCGTTAATTCAATTCCCTGTGATAACTATGTTGGGTGCTTTGTTTGTTTATTCGTATGTTTTTGCTACACATATTGGTATTAAAAAATTAGGAGCATCTAATACAACAGCCTTGCTTACTATTACAGCTTTATTTTCTGCCTCATATGCTCCTTTTATAGGAGAAATTCTCACTCCTATCCAACTGTTAGGTGGCTTAATTGTTATTGGTGGGGTGGTATTGTTAATTCAAAAAGGGATAGCAATACAATATAAGGTACCAACAAAAAATGTTAGCTCTAGTAAATAACCATTTGATTTATTGTGATCTTGTGTTATCTTAGCGTATTGCTCATCTAGTAGATTTAAAATACAAATACAAGGAGGTCTTTTTAGATGAGACGTACATTTATTTTTACGTTGCTAATTGTGTTTAGCCTCATTGTTTCTTCGACTGCTGTAATGGCTACTGATGAAACAGATAATGACTCTGAGGTCTGGATATCCCAGTATCGTTCTAATGGGTCTATGATGCTAAACCTTGGTCATTGCGACGGGACAACTACCTTCCCTGATATTGTTATTTTCACTCACGAAAGTGAGTTAAAAACATTATGGGTTGGTGGTTTACATCCGCTTGTTACCTCACCGGGTTTTAGTTTTTTGGCTGGTGGTTACGCATCGATAACAGACGGTAGCCTGGATTCATTTTTGTTGTGTGCCTTCCCTATAGTTAGTTCAGGAGACTTCACAGCAAAACTCGCCACTTATCAGTATATTGGCGCAGATTCAAATGATATAGTTACCGGAAGTTGGCGAGGGTGGTATCAGGTTAATCCTGATTTACGAGTTGGTATGCTAGCTAACGGTAAGCTTACCGAAGGGTTTGGTACAATCGTCGAGGATCACGGTCCGTTTATCGAATATCTAACGGATGTAGGTTGGTTACGACTGGCATATCTCGATAGTGGAGCTGATTATCTCGAAGTTCGATTAACTTATTCCTTTTGATACATTTAGCACAGTTAATCAATGCGGGACTACTCTTAGTCCCGTTTTTATTACCCTAAAACTATACAAAAAAGTTCTAACGTCTTCCACTAGCCTCTATCACGTGACTGGGGCAACAAAAATAGGGTGGCCAGCTTGGCCACCCTTAATCTTCCTTGAGGATGTTTCCTACTCTATGGGTACTCTGTGGAACTCTACGAATGGTTCGTTATTCCCTGCTCGCATGGTCTTTGCCCCTATAATTGCCATAATTTTCCCGGCTACGAAAACTTCGACACGTGCCCAGCACTCTTTGGTCATTGGTGTAGTTACTATTTCGAGTTTGGGCTCGAATTCCTCGGGGGTGCCGAGATCGATCTCACCCTTTCGGGTTTTTGGTGAAAAATATCCTTTGACCGACCTACCAGCATTATCCATACCCTTAAATTCCCAGGATTCCCCGTGGATATCTTCGCGCTTAATTGATGTTATCCACACACTCAATGAAGTCGAATAGTTGCCACTTAAGTCGTCGTCTTTATCGCAGACAAAAGTGATTCTTTGATTATCAAACAATGATAGTATAATGTCCCATTTGCCGGGACCATCTATAATTTTGCGGTGTTCCATCCGGAGCACCTCCTTAAAGTGCCATACCTCTTGGGAGAGGCGACCTGCCATACGGTCAGGAATTGATACCTATTTATATACCCAAAAAGCGAATAAGTCAATGTAGTGCATGGTTATCACTTTTTAACCTTTGATAATTTTGCGGCGGTTGTGGAAGGCTTGGTGGATCTCTTTTAGATGTTTGTTGGTGATGTGGGTATAGATTTGCGTGGTAGTGATAGAAGAATGTCCTAGCATGGCTTGGACAGAACGAATGTCAGCGCCATTAATTAGTAAATCAGTAGCAAAAGAGTGGCGCAAGATATGAGGTGTAACTTTTTTAGCTATGCCAGCCATAGTCGCGTATTTCTGGACAATGCGCTGGATACTGCGAACAGTTAACACTTCGTGTTTGGTGGGGCCCGCATGAGAGACAAAGGCAGGTTCAGCATTGTCAGTGCGTTTATCAAAATAAGTTGATAATAGATTTTTAGCATCTGGCGATAGAAAAACCACTCTAGGCTTATCGCCTTTGCCTCGCACAGTAAATTCGCCTCGTTTTAGATCAATATTTTTACGATTAAGGCTTACTAATTCAGATACTCTCAATCCAGTAGAAAACAAAACTACCAAGATAGACAAATCTCTTAGAGAATCTATTTTGTTGTTGTGTGGTACAGCTTGGAAGATACTACCTAATTCGTCTGGGTTTAAGAAATCAACATGGCGTTCGCTGATTTTGCTCAACTCAATTTTTTCAGCTGGCAAGGTTTTAACATCTTGTTTTGCCAAAAATTTTAGAAATGCTCTTAATGCAATAACATGGTAGTTTTGGGTAATCAGTTTTAAGAGTTTCCCCTGATGATCTTTAGTGTGATTTAAATGGAGCCGATATTTGCGCACTAGTGGTAGGTTAATATGTGCTGGAGAGAATCTTTGGCGACCTTCTTGTGCGAATTCTGCAAACCGCCCTAAATAGTGCGCGTAGTTTTCTATGGTTTTGGGACTACGATTTTTCTCGATTTCTAGATAATCGAGAAAATCATCTATGTAAGTATTAATGCCGCTCATTAATTATATTGTACGACATATTTTAGCCACCCATTTGCGCCGCCAAACGGGTGGCGCCCAAAGGCGGGCCCATTCACAAATTCAGTAGCTAAAAAACTAAAATTTCCCTTTCTGGATTTAACCGCAAACTCCTCTGAACTAAAGTTCATCGTCAGACATGCTCATCCAGACCGGGCAATTTTAGTATTAGCAATCTGAATTTGCTCAATGGGATTTAAAAAACACTCAGGCTCCAATGCTCGGTCGGGAGACTCAGCAGATAATGCAATTTACTCCCTCCGGGGCAGAGCCCTCTCTGGGGCGGAGCCAATGGGGGAAAAGAGTATGGCTCAAAACGTCCTTACATCAAAACTAGAACTTGTGATCGTTGTAGTATGGGGTTATTACTAGTAGGGTAGACCCCGGTTAGAGCTTGCGGTCATCTGGGGATGACCTATCTCTAACGGGGTAAATAATTAAGTGGGTTTTGTGGCTTGTTTTGATAGCGGATTTCAAAATGGAGGTGAGTGCCAGTTGATCTACCAGTACTACCCATAATTCCAATTAATTGTCCTTGTTTTATGTACTCGCCGTTCTTGATTTTGAATTGACTTAAGTGAGCATAGCATGTACTCCAGCCATCACCGTGGTTAATGATAATCAGGTTACCGTATCCGCCGTTGTAGCCAGATTTAATTTTAGCAACCCCGCCAGCGCTGGCATAAATACCAGTGCCATTTAAACGATTAAGGTCGAGAGCTATATGACCAGTACGAGGCATTTGACTAATGAAATGAGTCGGGCTTTCCAGTGGCCAAACAAATTTGCCAGATGTTTGTGGGGTAGGATTATATGATGGCAGATTACTACCACTAGGTGAACTGGCTACCTTAGGAACAACTGCTCCCGGGATCAATAATTCTTGACTAACATGAATCGGATCGCCAGTAGTTAATTCGTTATATTTTTGGATGTCTTCTACACTAACCTTATATTTGTTAGCGATGCCACCCAAGGTATCATTTTTCTTAACTTGTATATACAATCCATCAATTGGCGGGACACGCAATTCTTGCCCGATTTTTAATGTATTGCTACTAAGGTTGTTGGCATATTTAATAGTTAAAACAGTTAAACCAAAATCATTGGCTAAAGAATTAAGATTTTCACCCTCTCTTACAGTATATTTAATAGTTTCTTTGCGGGTGCTACGGCTAATAATAGTTTCAGTTTGGCCAGTTTTAAATAAATAATCACCACCACTATCTAATTGCATAGTGTATTCATCATGGCTAAAAAGAGGATCGCCTAAATTATCTAAATCGTCAGCTGAAGCTAACTGGGCGATAGTTTTATAGCGGGGGCTTTGTAAATTGCCTAACCCACCAATATCTTGATTGGGATGTATTCTAAAGCCAGTAGCCAGTACCATGATAGCCAATCCAATAATCCACCACCTAGTATTATGCAAAGATAGGTTACGGGAAAAGTCATGCAAATTAGCTCGGTGTTGGCTCCCGGTTTTTTTCGTGAGTCGAATATTTTTTAAACCACTCCGCTTGTGGCGTAGTTGGTGGACTAGGTTTTTTACTAGAGAACGAGAATCAAATTTTTTCTCGCGTTTAAGCAAATGGTTGCGTTTAGACGAGAGACGAGAGGGTCTATTAATAAGTTTCCTCAGTGTTTAAGGATAGATATTTTTTAGCCAATGGCCTATAAAATTATCTTTTATATTAGGGTTAGACCGCTTAGTTAGGCTATTTTTTAGCTATCTATACATTTATCACATTACGCTTAAAATGTCAACTAAGGAAAAGCCTAATTTACTAGTATGGAAGCGACTTTTTCTGCTATAACTCTATCCCCAGTCTCAGTTGTTATAGTAAGGGATATTGAGTAAAGTCCAGCTTTACGTGGAGCGGGGATATTACCACTAAATATGCTTGAACTATTGGTATCTGATAGGGCGTAGTTGTGGTCTTCTAAAATGAGAATTACTTCTTTAGTACCAGATGATACTGGTACAAAAAATTGAAAACTTTTACCTATAGTTACTGGGTTAGGTTTGATTCTGAGATTCAGCAGATCAATTTCTGGATCAGGTGTACGAATTTCAATTGGTACACTAGGAGTCAACTCACTACGAACCCCATATTTATTTATAGTTGCGGCCGATAGTTTATGGTTGCCTTTTTTAACAGCAGTTTCTAATTTGTCAGCGAATTGGTTAGAATCTCCCATGGCAATGGTTGTATTCAATATCCCATCTATATATATTTCTATCTTGGTGTTTGGGGTAGCCTCTCCTGAGACTATCGGAGTGGCAGTAGTAAATATAGTATTTTCAGTAGGTGCTTTGATTATAGGTATTGCTGGTGGGGTGGGGTCGAAAGCTTCTAGGTTAAGAGTTTTAACCAACTGTCGATAGCGGAATGACAGAGTAATAATTTGGGGTTTATTTGATGCTTGCACAAAAATGCGTTTAGATATGTCAGCGGGAGGGTTGTTTGATTTGGTAAGACTTACCTCACCCTTTAAAATAGCAACAATAATTTCTTCACCATCGATCGATTGATCGTCTTGATTTTTGAGTTGGATATCTATATATAATTGGCTAGAGCCGTCAGCTGGTAAATATATCTTCTCTGGCTTGATAGCAAAAGTGACATGAGGAGTAGTCAGGTTACTCCAAGTTTGGTAGAGCATAGTTAAACCATCAGCATAAATAAACGAGATTGCGCCAATCAATAGGAACAGTATGACAGCTATGAAACTAGGTTTAATGGGAAGATTAAAATGTAATTTTGATTTAGACACTAAGGTTAGTTTAATTAATCCTGTCTCTATTGTGATAATCTAGGTGTTTTTTTGTCAATTCATTTCTGATATATTAAAGGGGTACTAAGTATTTAATTAATCTATAGCAATGGTTATTAGAAAAAAAGATATTAAAACTCGTTCTCGTATTAGTCGTGCTCGCAACACAGTCACTTCAGTTGAAGATAAGGAAGTTGATTTAGCCCCAGCCGAAATGCATGTTATCAGAAAGCGCGGGAAGGGTGCGCGGTTTCTTGGTGTCAGCTTAGTAGTAGCAGTTTTGTTATTATTGGGGTGGTTTGTGACCAAGTTAGCCATTGGTGGTTGGCAGATTAACAAAAATACTTTATTGAAGGATCTATTTAGTCTTAATACAGCAACCTTGATTGGTGAGGATCAGGGGAGAGTTAATATTGTGCTAATGGGTATGCCTGGGCCTGGTGATGATGTTGAGGGCCCAGACTTAACCGACACATTGATTGTGGCTAGCTTATCGACTACTCCAGAAGGGAAAAACGTACTATTTTCTTTACCAAGAGATTTGTATGTAAAGGTACCGGGTTATGGTAATACTAAAATCAATGCTGTTTATGAAATTGGCAATAACCAGGAAGCTGGTAGTGGAGGGAAGGTAGTGGCAGATATTGCTGGAGATATATTAGGGTTAGACATACCATATTATGTGCAAGTTGATTTTTCTGGTTTTGAGAAGCTAATTGATGAATTGGGGGGTGTTACGATAACAGTTGATAAGGATTTGTATGATGATAAATATCCCACCCCAAGCAAAGGTTATGAAACAGTAGATATTAAAGTTGGTAATTATACTATGGATGGTGCCATGGCTCTGAAATTTGCTAGGTCACGACAGAGTACATCAGATTTTGATCGAGCTGCTCGGCAACAAAAAGTAATTTTAGCCATCAGAGACAAAGCCAAACAAATGGAATGGTTAAGCAATCCAGCTAAAGCGATTACGGTTATGGATATTTTAGCTGATCATTTTGCTACCAATATGCGGATTAATGAGATGAAACGATTAATTAGCTTAATACAAGATTTTGATGTCAGCCAACTAGTTAATAAAGTATTTGACGATTCTCCTACGGGGCTACTTTATGGCACTAGAGTGAACGAAATTTATGTCTTGTTGCCGGTTGGTGATGATTATAAAACTATCACGGACTATGTATCCAAGTTATTGTCTGGTGAGGTTAATCAGGGAGAGCTAGATCAACAAACTGCCCAAGAACCACTCAAGATCGAGGTATTAAATGGGACTACTATCACAGGTTTGGCTAAAAAGGTTGCTACCAAATTAGAGCAACAGGGTTATAAAGTCGTCGAAGTTGGCAATAATGCTACCAAGGGGTTTGTCAAAACCATGGTTTATGATATTAGCGATGGACAAAGAGTGTGGGAAGTACGTAAGTTAGCTGAAAGTTTGGGTGCGGAGATGGCTACCGATAAAATTACTACTTCCAGTGGTGCGTTGGCTAGAGTAGTGTTAGGAAACGATGCCAATCAATAGTCATAATTATTAGTAGAAGACATAACAATGATCATGGAGTGGTTATGGAAATTTCGTAAACTAGTTTTACTAGAGTTGTTGCTAGTTGGTTTATTGGAAGTGATGTATTGGTGTCCAAAGTTGTTGTTATGGTGGGCAGTTGCTGTGGTAGTAATCGTTTTGTTATTCGCTTGGTGGATTGGTAATGCAAAATTCAATCGCGATGTTGCCGCGTTTGCTGGAGAATTAATTTGGGCGGTTCTTTCTGGTGTTGGTTTTCTAGCTTTCTCGCTGTTTAATTTTTGGCAAGTGCAATTAACTATTTTGGTTATAATAGCTATCGTTGCTTTTATAGTTTATTGCCATCAAAATCGGGTTGATACTGGGCAGTGGAGTTTGCCAGCTATTAATTGGCTTGGGTCTATAGATTTATTGATATTATTCGTAGCAACTTTGTCTTTGACATTGATAGTGCGATTCTATGCTGTTAATGTGGTGTGGTTAATGGTTGGGGTGGCGTTACAGTTAATATTAGCTTTATATTTATTATTCTGGCGCCAGAGTTTATCCAATGGTAAATTTTGGCTTTATGCCGTAGTGCTAGCTCTAATTGGGGAAGAAGTAATTTGGTTAACTAGTGCGTGGAATAAAAATGCTTATTTCAAAGCCTTTATTTTATTGGTGATTTATTATCTTTTTTCTGAGCTGGTAATTCATTATTTAAGAGGTAATTTGACAGTAAGGGTGGCATTTGAATATATTGGGATAGCTTTGGCGCTCATGTTAGCATTATTTATTTTTGATTGGTTGTTTGTGTTAGCGCCAAATATTTTGTAATTTAACTTGAGTTAGTATGGATAAAAAATCTTTCGATTCGCCTTTTTGGTACGGTATGTTCGGGGGCATTAGTCGTAGCTGGAGATGGGGCCAACCAATCGGCTGTAATTTCCGGCGGGCCAGCCGCTAAGGCCGGCATCAAAGAAGGGGATATAATCACACATATAGATAGTCAGAAGATTGATGAAGATCACAGTATTATTTCAATTTTACGCAAATATAAACCGGGTGATACCGTAACAATCAAGCTTTTGCGCAATGATAAAGAAATACAAGTATCGGTGAAATTAGGTGAATTAAAATAACAAACGCCCCGCCTTAAAGGCGGGGTTGAAAGAGTAGAAGTCAGGTTTATTAACCACCTATGGCTACTTTGCGACAGAACCGTGCACGATCGAGTTGCTTTTTGACCTTGTTAACTGTGTCTTCGGTTTCATCCGTGACACATTTTTTAGCAACCGCATCGTATGTGTTTGCCAACTCAATAACCATGTTCAGAGGTGGTGGGTTGTTATTGTTAACCAGTGCTGTCCCTAACGCGTAGGTTAGGAACATAAAATCATCATTGGCAGTTTCTTCCAGTTCAAACTGGTGTAATTTAGCCAATGCCAATGTAAAGAATTGTTTATGCATAGCTGTCTCCGACCTTCAAGTTTAGGTACAAGTTGATTACATATTATAACACCATGTTTGTCTAATTCAAAAACCCACTTGCAAGGGGGGTTTTGAATATGTATGTTTTAATTAATCGCGATGTTTGATTTCTTTTCTTAGATCTTCCAAGGTTTCGGAAGCAGCTTTCTGTCCTCCTAAACCGAAGGCTAATCCACCAGCCAAAGCAATCATAAAGAAGATAGCCATCAGTAGGTAGTTAATAATCAAGCTGGCAACGCCAAGTTGATTCAAAGCTACTAAGATGGTGAAGATCCAGATTACCCAGCGGGTAAGGGTAGCTAAGAAGTTAGCAGAACGGATTTTAACCATCCCGACGGTGCCTCGTACGATATGGGCAAAGAAATTAGCTGCCAACATACCTATGAGCATGATGGCTACAGCTACAAAGATATTCGGGACATAGCCCAAGATTTCGTTCAAGAAATCTGTAATTTTAGCCAGGCCCAGAACATCAGCGGCGGCCAAGAATGATACCAATAGTATAGTCCACCGGACTAATCCGCCAATAAAGTCTGATGTCTCAAAATCAACACCAGCTTTTCTGAAAAAACTACGCACACCAACTTTGTTGAGTGCTGCATCAAGCCTGATTTGCTTAAGAATCTGGGTAACCAACCTGTCTAAACCGTTCGCAATGATCCATCCAATGATCAGGATTAAGAACGCGCCGATCAGATTCGGCAGAAAGACTAGGAAGCGATACCAAATATCTTGCAAGGGGGTAACCACAGCTATACCCCAATTGTTTAGAAGACTGTCTCCTTGCATATGGGACTCCTTTCAAATTAATATAAATTAATAATAACTTTTGCTGTTAGGGAATTTAAACATCGTCGTTTCCCCCAGCCACTATTTTGTCAACGTCCCGATGTTTAACATTATTATACTTAAAATAACTGATGTCAGCAATTGATATCAAGTGTTAATACTAAAATTTTGCAATGTGAGAAGACAAAATCTACCAAACATATTGCTAGTATGTTTTTTGGTGGGCGAGACCCCGATGCATTTGTCTTCGCCAAATGAGACGGGGCAGGGAGGACTTATCAAATCCACTCTATTCACACCAAAACCTACTGTCCTGCTTTGCAGAGCACCAGATTTTGGTGGGCGAGACCCCGATGCATTTGTCTCCGCCAAATGAGACGGGGCAGGGAGGACTTATCAAATCCACTCTATTCACACCAAAACCTATTGCCCTGCTACGCAGAGCACCAGATTTTGGTGGGCGAGAGAGGACTTGAACCTCCACGGGATTCCCCACGAGCTCCTAAAGCTAGCGTGTCTGCCATTTCACCCCTCGCCCTGTTAGAAGTATCACGTATTTGGGTGTTAGTGATACTAACTGATCAAGCAATAATCGCATGTTCGCCACCGATGAGAGAGAAGCTTCTAACGGGGCGAGTCTTACCATCTAATTATAACGTGATTTGGTCTTTGATTTTAGCGTACATAGCAGAGCCAATCCCACTTACTTTCACTATATCCTCTTTACGTTTGAAAGCACCATGTTTTTGGCGGTAATCAATGATCCTACCGGCGATGATCGGGCCAATACCGGGCAAACGATCTAATTCGGTTGCTGAAGCAGTATTAATATTGATAATACTGGTCAATCCTGTACTACCAATTGTACCTGTGCTAGTTGTAGTTTCGCTAGCTATACTAGTGGCAGTATCCCCTTTGATTGGTATATAAATTTTACTGTGGTTCTGTATTAACGCCGCACGATTAATAATTTTTGCCATTAATGTTAAATCAGCTGTGTCTGCTAATCCACCTGCCATAGTAATAGCATCTTCAACAATCTGCCCATCAGTTAAAGTGTAGACACCGGGTTGATTAATTGCTCCAGCTATATCCACAGTAATTGTTGGTTGATTTGATGGTCCGGCCGAATTTGGTTTATCAAATCGCTTGATAAAAAAATAAGCTCCAATTAGTAAGCTAATACTAAGAATGATTGCTAAAGGTAATGTGAATTTTTCTAATAATTGATTCAAATTGATCATCCACTTTAGCATAGGACAAAAATAAACCGGAATCTATGCTTTGTTTGTTACAAAGTAATGATTCCGGTTATTGGGTCAAGATGAAGGTGCTAACAGAATAATTAGGCATTGATCTCCTCCTTGTTATCGCTTGTGTTGCCAATGTTGCCTGTGGGCTTGCTTTTATGGGGTAGTTTAGGATGTTTACTGCGGTCCAATATCATCCCATAGGATACATGCTGAAACGTTAACGGCAGATCACTAACAGTACGATGCAGTTCTGCCCAACGTACGTGGCTAGCAGTCGCTATTTCATAATCAATCTTGTCAGCAATAGCATCGGCTTTTTGTTGAGTAGGAGCATTGATCCAACTTTGGCAAAGCTGGCGGAAATCGTTGATTTTCACCATTGAGAATCACCTCCTTTGTGGAGATTCCTCACTGACCCTGTGAGGTACAAGTTATTCTAATTATCATTAAATATGATTCTTTGTCAAGTCTATACCCTATTTAGTGTGTATGAGAACAGGGATTTGTAAGCTTGATTTTAGCTGAGGGTAATGTTTTAGAGTCGGATCTTGTTGGATAACTTGTTGAGCAGTTTGATGAGTTATTTTAATTAAATCCTCATCCATTAAATTAGCAATTTTTAGCTTAAGAAAACCGGACTGTTGTTCACCAAAAAATGCGCCCGGTCCCCGCATGGCTAAATCCATCTGTGCCAATTTGTTGCCATCATTAATTTTAATAAATGATGCTAGTCTCTCCATGGTGTCGGGATCATCAATCGGAGTTTCTATTAGACAGTATGATTGTAACGTACTGCGGCCTACTCGCCCGCGTAATTGATGAAGCTGGGCCAATCCAAACCGCTCGGCATTTTTAATCCAGACAACGGTAGCATTAGGGATATCAATGCCAACTTCAATAACGGAAGTGGCTAATAAGATATCAATTTGACCAGTTTGTACATTATCCATGATGGATAGCTTTTTTTCGGCTGGCATTTTGCCGTGTAGAGTAGCGATTTTAGCCTTGGGAAATAATTTTTGTAAACTGGATAATTCAGAAGCAATTGATGAGCGTTGTACAGTTTTGTCTAATTCAATCAACGGCGCTACCACAAATATTGTGTGCCCAGCTTTAATTTCTTTTTCAATCAATAATTTATTTTTTGAAAGATTATTGGCGGTGGCTAGTTTAGTGATAATGGGGAGTCTGCCTTGCGGCGGGCTAGACAAAATAGAAGTATCGAGATCACTAAATAAAGTTAGAAAGATGGTTCGGGGGATGGGGGTGGCGCTAAGGCTAAGATAGTGTGGGGGAGTGCTACCAGCCTTGTTTTTTAATTGTTGACGCTGGTTAACTCCAAAGCGATGTTGTTCATCAACAATCACTAGATTTAAGTTTTTGAAATCAACCTGTCGTTGGATTAGAGCATGGGTGCCAATTATTAGATCGCATTTGCCTTGCACAATGTCATCTATTGGAGATAGTTTTTTACTGCCAGTAATTAAAGTAGTGTGTACATTAAATTTATCCAATAGTGGCTTAAGACTATGGTAATGTTGAACGGCCAAGATTTCAGTTGGAGCCATCAACGCTGTTTGGTAGCCAGCTTTAATGGTAGCCAAAATAGCGGCTGCTGCCACAACTGTTTTACCAGACCCCACATCACCCAATAATAGCCGATTCATGGGTGAGGTTTGATTTAAATCATGAAATATTTCTTTGATGGCACTCAATTGTGACTTAGTGAGTGTAAAAAATAATTGGCCAGTAAATTTTGGTAATAATGTAGCAGGAATCGAAACGGGTTGTCCGCACGATGAACCCCAGTTGGCTTTAGCAAAAGCCAACCCTAATTGAATATTGAATAACTCTTCAAAACCAAGGCGGTATTTGGCGCGCTGTAATTGTGGGAGCGAAATTGGAAAATGGATATTAACTAATGATTCAGATAACGACATTAAGTTGTGAGTAGATATAATATCTGATGGCAAAGTTTCTGATGAATGTCGTAAGGTATTAAGTATATTACGTACAGCGCGACGAATGATCTTACTGGAAATGCCTACAGTTTCGGGGTAGATAGGAATAAGACCACCACTGTGCAGTGGATTATCAGTAGCTCGTTCTAAGGCAGGGTTAGTAAGAGTGGGATGGCTTTGCCAACTGCCGATTTGTCCACTCAAGTAGTAAGTTTCACCAGCATTGATCGTAGTACGCAAATAAGGCTGATTAAACCAAACTATTCGGATAGCTCCAGATGAATCCTCGCCAATCGCATTGGTAATAAACATTCTTTTATAAGGCGAGCGGAAATGCGAAATTGATTTGATTCTAGCTTTAATAGTAATTTTTTTAGGGTTGGCTGGGGTGGCAGATAAGATGGTGGCAATAGGGGAGATGACACTTAAATCTTCCCAGCGCCATGGGTAATAATAAGCTAAATCGCCAATAGTACTAATACCTAGGCGATGGAACTTATCAGCCAAAGCAGGGCCAATTCCAGGTAATTTATTGATGGGGTCTGTAAGGAGGAAAAACATGGATTTTACGCTCTGGGAGCTAAAATATCATTGATCAAATCGCAAAAATGCGATATAATAGAGTAATAGGCTAAGGGGGGTTAACTTACTAATTAAGCTTAGCCCATAATGAATAAGAAAAGTCAAATCATCGATTTTGAGGGGATGCAGTTTGGCACCAACCGGAGAGTCCAATTACCCCGTAATCGTAATTGGAAAGTTCGGCGTAGAGTAAAAAATCGTTTAGGAGTAACGCGTAATCTGCGAACTGTCTTTTCTAATATTTTGGGGATGTTTTAATTTAGGCGTACAAACTTGCGTTTGCCAATTTGGATGACCATACCGGACGTAGGAGTGATGGTAGTTTCAAGATCAGTGATAGTTTGTTGATCAATTTTGACGCCTTTTTGTTGAATCAGACGCTTAGCTTCGGATTTAGAAGCGACCAATGCTGTATTAACCAATAAATCAATAATTGGCGTTGGAGTAAATTTAATAGTAACTTTTGGGATATCTGTGGGAATCTCGCCTTTTTGGAAAGTATTGGTAAAATTTATTTCGGCTTGGTCAGCCTCCGCAGAACTGTGGTACATAGCCACGATGGCTTTAGCGAGGCGAATTTTGATATCCCGCGGGTTAGTATTAGTGGATAATTCTTTTTTGATGTCCTCTAATTCA
>JAZDHT010000032.1:0-18884 GCA_043805615.1 Patescibacteria group bacterium
AGTTATTCTAGTTATAGCTGCTTTTATCTATATACCTACAATACAACAAGAACTAGGTGCTAAACCTAGTGAGGCTTTTGATGCTGAAGTATACCCTGGTGGTGGATTAGATACAGGGATACCTATTCCATGGGATGGTGATTTCTTTAAACCTTGGACACCAAAAGGAATACAGACAATGTTGGCAGAAAATGGAGAAAACCCTGATATTCATAATAACAGGGTCGTCTACGAAACAGCTCCAAATGGAAATCGGGATATATACATGAAAGATTTAAACACTGAAGAAACAAAAATAATTGCTAATACTAATAATGGGGAATTTAATCCTAAAATATATAATAATTATATTGTATGGAAGGAGTACTTTGATGAAAAAAAACATAACATATACTTACATGATTTACTAACTAATGAAACTAAGCAGATTGCAAGTGGTATTTTCGACCAGACAGCAAAAATAGAAATAGCTTACTACTCGCCTAATATATATGGCGAACTGGTGGTATGGATGCAACAATATACACAATTTACTACTGATAATTTACCCTTCTCATCATACGTAGAAATACAGCTATACGATATCAATACTGAAGCAATAGAAACTATTGTTCATTTTGATAATTCATCACCACAGAACGCAACTTGGATACGGGACGGCAATATTGATATATATGAAAACAATATTGTTTGGTCAGATGATAGTGCAAATCAGGGAACCCAAAGAATATATATTCACAATATTGATTCAGGAGAACAATATATGCTTGATTCAGATAATTTAGATAAATATCAAAAAGAACCTGCTATATACGACAACTGGGTAGTTTGGTTAGAATATATTGATTATGATTCTGACTTTATTGAAAAACGTGCTGATTTATTAATATCCTACAATCTGGAAACTGGTCAAAAATATACACTTCAATCCGGATACAATCAAATAGAAGATCCTAGTATTTATCAAGATTATGTTGCTTGGTCTAATAATAGTTACTGGACTAAAATTTATATACATAGAATACTAGACCCTATTGGTAAAAATCATGAGCTCACTAATGTCCCTACTGTGCAACATAGTCCTAGTATTTTTGAAAATAAGATTGTTTGGACAGGTTATTATATAAATAATCCCATAAATATATACCTATTCGAATTAACAAATTAATCAAACAATAACTTTAATCATTAAAAACCCACCAGTAATTGGTGGGTTTTATTTTTATGTCTGGATCCTCCAATCAAGTTGGAGGATGACTAAGAAATGCGGGAATGGGTTTGGCGCCATTTTTCTATTTTTTTATGATTTCCAGAAAGCAAAACTTTAGGCACTTTTAATCCTTCAAACACTTCTGGACGCGTGTACTGGGGATATTCTAATTTAAATTTTTCTCCATAACTCTCTTCGGCTAAAGATACTTCATGTCCAATCACCCCAGATAATAGCCGACCCACTGCCTCTAATATTACTAAACCAGCTGATTCTCCACCCATTAGCACAAATTCGCCGATGCTAACTTTTGCATCAATATATTTTTCTACTCGTGCATCCATTCCTTCGTACCGACCACATACTAAAACTAGATGTTTTAATTTGGACCACTCCACTGCCATTTTTTGATTAAAAACTTTTTTACTAGGGGTCAACAAAATAACTCTAGTGGTTTTAGCTGGCTTTTTCCCCACAGCTTTTCTGATTGCCGCTACTAATGGCTCAATTTTCATAATCATGCCAGCATCACCCCCACCATAAGAGGCATCATCCACAGTTTTATGGATGTCTTTAGTAAAATCCCGCGGATTAATTGTCTCAACTTGGATTTTTTTTGTCCGAATAGCTTTCGCTAATAAGCCTTCTTTACAGAAGTCATTAATTAACTCAGGAAAAATTGTAATAAATGTAAACCTCACCTTCTTATTCTACCTTTCATTTTTAAATTAGTCCCAGCCATTGGAGCTTAGATTATTCTACCTCGGGCATTGGAACCCGAATTTTTTCTGTACCCAGCCATTGGAGTTTAGATTATTCTACCTCGGGCATTGGAACCCGAATGTGCTGAATTTAGAAAATTCCCGCTGTGAAGTCCTGCAAATGCGGGACGAGAACAGAAAGGGAATTTTCTTAAATGAATAATGAGGGTGACTGCCCGAAGATTTTGGTTACTTTTCTCGGAAAAGTAACTCAAAGATCTTATTCTTCGGCCAGTTCCTGCAAATCTTCGTGGGTAGTAGTACTAGCAGTTGGCTGTTCGATTGGTTTTTCCACTGCTCTGCCACCAGTACCACCATCTGGTTCAATGATCTTTAGATTAATCCGAGCATTGATCTGTGCACCCAAAACTCTAAGTAAAGTCCGAATGGCCTTAGCGGTTTGTCCGTCCTTGCCAATGATCTTACCCATATCTTCTGGTGCCACAGTCAGTTCTAAAAGCACACCCATCTCGTCAACTTTACGTTCGACCGAGACTTTATCGGGGTTATCTACAATAGCCCCTACTACGTACTCAACAAAATTCTTGTCTTTATCACCCATATTCCTCCATGAACCTTTAAAAAATATATTTAACTGGTTTATTATTCTTTTGGTGCTTCTGTTTCTGGATTATTATCCACAGAAGCTTCTACTTCGTCATTCTGGGAAGCCTTCTCCGAATCTTGATGTTCTCCAGACTGGAGGTCTGGGGCGACTCCCTCTCCCTGACCGTCGCCCGGCACGGGTAGGCCAGAATCTTCTGTTTTTTCTTCTGCTACTAGCACAGTTTCATCTACTGAAACCGATTCCTCTGCCACAGGCTCTTCAGAAGCAGTTTCTGGAGCAGACGAGACGGCGAGTGCTGGCTTATTAGCTTCTTCTAACTTGGCTTTAGCTTTTTTCTTGGGCGCCTTATTGCCTTGTTCTACTGGTAAATTAAAACCCACCTTATTTAAAAGCTTGGCCACAGTATTGCTCGGTTGCGCACCCTTACTAATCCAATACTCCACTCGATCTTTTTTAACTTCAAATGGCTGATCAGCAGCAGTTGGGTTATAATTCCCAACAATCTCAACAAATTTTCCATCCGTGGGCATGCTGTTTTCCGCGACCTGGAGACGGTACATCGGGAAATTCCGGCGACCCTTACGGGATAATCTGATAACTAACAATTTCTTACCTTTAGGTTTAAATCTAGAAATGCTTCTATAGGATATGTGAAAATCCATTCCCTGTCAATAACCCCCCAAATAGACAAAAAACGGAAAAATCAGTATAATCTGGCTATCCCAGTTTCGTCATTCCGGCCTCTGAGCCTGAATCCAGCTTGCCCGCGGACAAGTCCGCAGGACCGCGGCCAGGGACAGAAAAACAAACAAAAAAGTACTGTCGTTTTATCCCCTAGATTCCCGAATCCATCCTACGTCTAATCTCTTCCCAAAATAGGATATTTATCCTCTTTGGGAAATAGATAAGACTACGGAGGACTGGCGTAGTTCCGATTACCTTCAGGTAATCGAGTCGGGGATGACAAGAGAGAAAGAAAAGAAATATGAAAATTAATATAAGCCATTTACTCACCCAACCAGAAAGCACCACTGAAACCCACCAGATTAGTCTATCTAACCTGAAATTAAGCGATGACAGCACTGCCAATATAGTTGGTACCATTACGCTAACAGTGTTAGACGACTTTATCCTAGCCAATATCAACGGCAAGTCTGACATTACTCTCCCCTGCCATCGCTGTCTTAAACCCACTACCTTAGATATTACTCTAGATTTCTCTAGCCAATTCTACACACAAATTAACCCAGAGATAGAAGGTTACCCCATTGCTGACGGTCAAATAGACCTGATCACCCCTATAACAGATGAGATTATCGCTAGTTTGCCCATCACAGTGCTTTGTCAGGATAATTGCCACGGTCTTTGCCCTATTTGTGGCCATAATTTGAATGACAATCCCTGTAAATGTGATAAAGTGGAGTTTGAAGTATTAAATAAAATAAGATTCGAACATGGCAGCTCAGCCAAAACAGAAAATTAGCCGGGTACGAGGTAGAACCCGCCGAGCACATAATGCTCGCAAATTAGTTAAACTACCCCTATGCCCACAATGCCATCACCCCAAACCTGGCCATATTGTTTGCCCGGAATGTGGTTATTATGCTGGAAGAAAGATTTTACATACCAAAACCGATCAGCGGATTGCAAAACAATTGAGCCAAACCAAGAAAGATCAGGCGATTGCAGCCAAAAAAGCTAAGTCAGCTCCAAGTAAACCAAAGTCTACATCTAAAAAAGATGCTGGGAAAGCTAAAAACACCGAAATTAAAGCCGAGAAAAAAGCTAAGAGTACCCGAACAACCTCCGAAGTAAAGGAATCTAGAGTTAAAAATAAATAACCATGGCTTCTAACCGCCACTTTGCCAGAATTATTCTGATGCAAAGCCTCTATGAATATTTACAACGAGGTGGTGATTTACCGACTATTGTGACTCGTAATATTGCCCATCACGATTTTGATGAACGTAATACTGCTTTTATTAATAAAATTGCTGCTGGTACCCAAAAACATTTAAATGAAATTGATGAAATCATTACCATATCTGCGCCTGAATGGCCTCTCCCACAAATCGCCCAAGTCGATTTGTCAATTTTACGTTTAGCAATTTTTGAACTATTATTCGATGATGAAGTACCCCCTAAAGCCGTAATTAATGAGGCAGTCGAATTAAGCAAAGCTTTCGGCGGAGAAAATACTAGTAAATTTGTTAACGGCGTTTTGGGAACTGTTTATCGCAATTCCCAAAAATACCAAGATGAAGAGGCCAAGTCCACCCAAAAACCACCCACTCAACCTAATTAAAAATTTTCTCTATTATTTCTATACCCCTTTTGTCATTCCCGCGTAAGCGGGAATCCAGACAAGAAAACAAAAAACATTTCTTTTTCTTTTCTGGATCCCCGATGCCTGCCCGACAGCTGGCAGGTCGGATAGCTTTGCTTCCGGCTCGAGGATGACATCAAAACAATATTACTATTTTTGATGTCATGGAAGACCTACAGCAACTACAAAAAAAATTAAACGTTAAATTTGATAATCCCGGTCTATTGCAACAAGCTTTTGTACATCGGTCATATTTAAACGAACATAGTTTTACCCCCGGCCACAATGAAAGATTGGAGTTTTTGGGTGATGCTGTATTGGAATTAATTGTTACTGAATATCTTTACGCTAAATTCCCCGACAAACCAGAAGGTGAATTAACTGCTTTGCGGGCCGCATTAGTTAGAAGGGAAACTCTTAAAGAAGTAGCCGATGAACTTGAATTTCATAAATACTTACTATTAAGCAAGGGTGAAGCTAAAAATGCAAAAGATCAAGCCGCTTTGTTATCTAATACTGTAGAAGCTTTTATCGGCGCCCTCTTTTTGGATCAAGATTTAACAGTAGTCCGCAAATTTATTGATACCTACCTACTATTCAAAACTGATACTATTTTACAATCTCAAGCTTATATCGATGACAAAAGCCATCTCCAAGAATTGGCTCAAGATAAAGAAGGGATCACACCTACATATCAAGTAATTAGTGAAAATGGGCCTGACCATAATAAGATTTTTAAAGTAGCGGTTTATTTAAATGGTCGGGAACTGGCTAGGGGTACCGGCAACTCAAAACAGGCCGCCGAAACTGATGCCGCCGCCAATGCCCTCAAAACATATAGTTAAATTTTCTCATTCCGTAGCCTAACTGTTCTACACTCTATATCCTATGGATGCAGAATTTTTCTATGTACAGCTGAACGGCTCACCCCTGTGAGCAGTTTGAATTTAGATTCCCGATCTAGTCGGGAATGACAATGTTTTCTTTTGGGACAGCGAAGCTGGCGGCTTTAACATGTCCTCCTCCTCCCATTAAGGCGGCTAATTTACTGACATCTGCCCTTAAATCTTCTGTGCGCAAACTGAACTTAAATTCATCTTTACGCTCCGATCCCAACACCACTGCTTTCACTCCCGGGACTGTGCGTAAAAGATCAATTACGCCCTCCAAATCCTCAATCGTAGCCCCACAATCATCTAGATCAATCTGTGTAACCACAGACACCAACAAATTCCACTTGCGATTACGTTTAAGCTTAGTGAGCACTCTCCCCCACAATTTTAATTTAGAAATAGTTTTGTCAGCATAAACATACCGAGCTATTTTACCTAGATTCGCCCCTTTCTCCAACAAAATCCCAGCCACCTGCAATACAGCCTTAGTAGTATTAGTGTGCTTAAAACTGCCTGTATCGGTAGATAACCCCACCAATAAACAAGTTGCAATATCCCTAGTAATCTCAACTTCCCAGTTTTGTAAAATATAAAAAATCAATTCGGCAGTAGATGAAGCAGTAGCGTCAATAATATGTAAACCGGGAGTGAGTTGTTGAATCTTGTGATGGTCAACTACAATCAGATGTTTGGGCCAATCAATGTTCAATTCACTATCAGTAAAAAATCCCGTACGAGTCCAGTCACCACAATCTAGCAAAACAACTGTATCAAAATCTTGCGGCGCAAACTCGTCGCGGATATTAAAAAATTGAGGTAAGAAAGCAAAATTATCTGTGGGTAAATCCAAAAATGCCACTTCCGCAGATTTATTCATACCTTGTAAACCTAACTTTAGAGCTAAACTAGCCCCAATCGCATCACCATCAGGTTTACGATGGGAGACTATCAGAATCCGTCCCGCCAAGAGAATCACTTGGCGGAATTTCTGAATCCTGTCGATTAGTTGGTTTGATATCATCTAGAAGTTCGTCGATGCGATAACTTAATTCTGGTTTTTCATCCAACAGCCAGGTAATAGTGGGAACCTTTTTAATAAGTAGACTTTTATATAAATGGGTTTGAATGGTTTTACTGTGGCGAATCAATTTAGCGAATGCTGTTTTTTGATCAGGCTCTGCAATAAAATGCACCCATATCTTGGCACTACCTAAGTCCCGACTTAACAATATATCACTAATTGACACCATTCCGATACCATAATCTTGACCGTCCCTAGATAGTAGTTCGCTAAGAACTCGACGGATTTGCTTTTGCACTTTGAGAATTCGATCACCCATAGAATAATAGTTGAAAGTTAGAAACTAAATATTTTACAATTTAATATTGGAATAAACTTCAATTACATTGCCTTCAGTATCTTCAAATTGAAACAATTTGAACTCATTAATATCCAATATTTCTAAGATGATTTTTGCTCCTATTTGCTTCACACGTTCATATTCTTTTTCAGCATCATCAACTTTAATATTAGGAACAATATTATTGCCATGGACAACTTCCTCATTATCTTTGTTGGGATCATACAATCCAAATGAAAAACCTCCAATATCAAACCTAGTAAATCTTTCGTCAGGAACATCTACCTTTTTACCAAAAAATTTCTCATAAAAAGAGATTGCCCGGGTCATATCTTTTACACAAACATAGAGAGAATTTATTTTCATGAAATTTTCTTAATTATTTGATTAATATTTTGTTTCTCTTTTCTACTTTTTACTCCAGCCCTTGGAGTCCTTCCATGACCGAGCATTGGAGCTTGAGCGTACTGGCTAATAAAAATTAGAGCTGTGAAGCCGGTTCTACCGGCGAGAACGGAAAGCTAATTTTTATATAGCCAGAGTGAAAGCGACTGCGAGAAGACTTTGGTTACTTTCCTCGGGAAAGTAACAGAAAAGATTTACTTAATTAACTCGGCTGGGATATCTTCTGTTTTGATAAACTCTACCCCATCACCTTCTTTGATTTTAGTTGATACTTCGGTCATAAAACCAAAATTACCTTTGCTGGCTACCTCAACCTCTTCAGCCACCAAGTTTATAGTAATGATTTTCCCATCAGCTAATTTAGTGTCATCACGATAAAATCGTATTAAATATTCTTTTTTGGCTTCGCCAGTTTTTATCTTTACTCCAACGATTTTCTTTTTAGCTGTACTCATAAACACTTTCAACACTACACCAGTACCCATCACAGTTTCTTTGTGTTCAGTACCACTAACATCTATTAAAAGCTGACCCAGATCATCTGTAAGATTATAAATTATTTCATAACTTAAAATTCTAACTCCATCCTTAGAGGCCACCTTAGTTGCTCCAGGTAAAGTATCTACTTTAAAACCTACGACAAATCCATCGCCTCCGTGGGCAGATAATATATCTGATTCATTAATATTCCCCACACCCGAACTAACAATATTAACTCCGCCACCTCGACTAGTTTTTAGATTGCTTAATTGTTCAACAATGGCCTGTAGAGAACCTTGGACATCTGCTTTAACCACCACATTCAATTCTCCACTCGTCTTATCCTTCATTTCTTCCTTTAAAGTCGTGATATCAGTTTTAGCCGCCAATCTCCGGCTAGACGCAACTTTGCGGCTAGCAGATAATTGTCTGGCTGTTTTTTCATCAGACATTACCACCAATAAATCACCCACTTTCGGAGCATCTATAAACCCGGTTACGCGTACAGGCATTGACGGCCCAGCCTCCTTGACTCTGTGATTAGCATAATCAATCATTGATCTAATTTTGCCATGTGTACTACCAGTTACAAAGATATCCCCAACTTTTAATGTCCCTGATTGCACTAAAATAGTAGCGAGTTGCCCTACTTTAATATCTTGTTGTGCTTCAATAACCACACCTTTTGCTTTGCCAGTAATTGGGGCTTTAAGATCTGTCATTTCAGCAGTTAAACAGATTAGTTCTAATAGTTCATCTACTCCTTCACCTGTTTTAGCCGACACTCCGACCAAAGGGATTTTACCACCCCAAGATTCAGTAAGAACACCGTGCTGACCTAGTTCTTGTTTTATCTTTTCGATATCAGCTTCGGGGCGATCAATTTTTGTAGCAGCCACGATAATCGGTACCTTAGCCGCATTAGCTAAATCAATTGCTTCGACAGTTTGTGGTTTGACCCCGTCATCAGCCGCCACTACCAAAACCACAATATCTGTTACTTTAGTACCCTGAGCTCTGATGGCACTAAAAGCTTCATGGCCAGGCGTGTCCAAAAAAGTGATTTTGCGTTTCGCAAAATCATCCTGCCTGCTCACCATAGCTGTTTTGTCTATCAAAGTTTTATCATCAGCAGAAGCGACGGTGGGAGCTGGCTGAATGATCTTTCGAGTGGTTGTGCTCTTTTTTGGCTTTGTTCCACCCAGCACTACTTCCACCTGATATGAACCCATATGTTGAGTAATCCCGCCTGATTCTTTCTCAGCTACTTTAGTTTTACGAATGTAGTCTAACAACGATGTCTTGCCATGATCAACATGCCCCATCATGGTTACTACTGGTGCTCTCTCTACCAATTCACCTTCAGTTTCGCTGACAAGTTCGTCTAAATTGCTACCAGATTCTTCTTCTAACACAGCTTTATAACCAAAATCATCTGCCACAATTGAGGCAGTTTCAAAATCAATATTGTCATTCAGAGTAACCAGCACCCCATTCTTTAATAGATAATGAATCAACTCTGTAACTGGTTGATGTAGTGCTTCAGCCAAATCAGCTAACCTAATAACTGGCGTAACTTTAACTATTTGTTCTTGATTAGTTTCTTCCATGCTAGATTAATAAATAAAAAGCTGCTTATCAGCAGCCAGTTGTTAAAACTTTATGACTATTTAACTCTAATTATTCATTTTTGAGAGCTTCCATAATCTTGGCTGCTGATTTTTCCCCAATACCGCTTATGGATTTAATCTCCTCAACGGTCTTGCTCCGCAGGGTGGCAACGCCATCAATCCCTGCTTCTTTTAATTTTCTCACTAAAGCATCACTAAAACCTAACTTACTCAAATCTGACCCTGTTGATTTTTTGATTGATGCAGGAATATCCTCTGGGGCAGTCATTGCTTTAAGCGATAAGCCAAACCGATGACTTTCTGGTTCTATATCAATTACTTTCAACGTTAATTTGTCACCAATTTTAACCACATCAGCAGGATTAGCGATATGGTCATATGATAATTCAGAAATATGAATTAACCCATCAATCTCATCATTAACTTTGACAAACACTCCAAATGGCATAATTTGAGTAATTACACCTTCAACAGTATCGCCTGGTTTATAACCTTTTACGAGATCAAGCCACTTATCTTCAGTTAACCGCTTTAGACTCAAAGAGATTTTATCACCCTCAATGCCAATAACTTGAACTTGTAAATTATCACCTACTTTAGCAAAATTGCGTGGGTCTGATACCTTATCCCAACTAATTTCAGAGATATGGACCAAACCTTCCAATTCACCAAAATTAACAAAAATACCGAAATCAACCACCCCACTAACCCGACCGGTTAATACTTCACCGACTTGTATTTTAGAGGTCAAAGCATCAAATTCTTCTTGTTTAGCTGCCTTTTCAGAAAAAATTAGTTTATTAATATCTTTATCACAGGCAATAATCTTAACCTCTAGATGTTTACCTTCAAATTTTGATAATTTACTTAAAATTTCATCCTTGTCATTACCAACCCGAGGATAATGTGCTGGAGTCAATTGCGATACTGGTAAAAACCCTCTTACTCCACCTGCTTCCATAATCAAACCACCTCGGTTAGCTTCCAACACCTTAGCTTCAATCATTGTGGCAGCTTTGTACTGTTCTTCTATAATATTCCAACCTTGATTACGCAAGGCTTCTCTAATACTCAAAATGGCAAAACCCTCTTCGTTTTCTTGTTCTACTACCGAAGCTACAACCATGTCGCCTTCTTTAAAATTAGGCATGGCAATACCAGCTTCTGCCAACTCTCTACCTGAAATTATACCCGTAAACTTACCATCATTTATATCTACCCAAATTCGGCTACTAGTTACAGCCGTAACTAAGCCCTCTATCATATCCCCTGTCTTAAGAATACCTAAATCACCAGCTTTACTAAGAAGCTGGGCCATTTTGCTATCAGGCTGGTTTTGGGTCGCTTTAACTGGCATAAGTTTAATAATATAACTTAATAGTATATTAGTTACCCACCTACTATAGGAGTTTAGTGGCTCTTGGTCAACCCCGTTAGAAGTAATGCCCCATTTTAAGCTGGGTAATTCAAAAGGAAACCGGGCTTCTATCAGACCTATAACTCGACAGGAAAGAAACTTTTAACGGGGTCAAGTCCATTAACAATTTTCTCCTATATCACAGAGGGGAGCATAGATTAGTGTTGTACCAACTCTGTGTTAATAGAGCATTTTGGCTACTTCAAATTCTAGCGCTTACGGCGCCGGCGGAAGTAATAGGCTACACCCCTTCGCAATTCCTTATTGGCCTGTTTTTGAGGTTGAATTTTCTGACGGTAATATATCAGATAACCTAGCCAACTCAATATTCCTAAGACCATCAAAAATGGCCAAAACCGCCAATTAAGATAGGGGATATTTTGGTAACGTAAAAATAGATGAACCAAGCCAAATATGCTGACGGTATAAACCATATTGGACCAATGTGTCCACCAAAACTTTTTTATTCCTGACCAATCACGTTGGAGAGACTTGGTTCTTAAATTAAAAAAGATCGTCAGTAGTAAAATTACTGCCAAAAAAACCACTAACAGCCAAAATAATCTAAAATCTGGGTTAATATAACTGTCAAAATAATATGATGGTTTAAAAATATTCAGAATATTCATAGTTACCCAATTATTTGTTACGTTTTTTACTTAATCTGCTCCCCTGGGCATTTTTAGGTAATTGTGAGATTTTCTTTTTAATAAATCCCTTGCCTTTTTGAGCTAATTTTGAAACACGCACCTTAACACCAGTGGAAGCTATTTTACGTTTAGCAAACGTTTTCTCGGTTTTAACTGGAGAAGGCACGATAGTTTTTTTAGCAAAACTGGTGGGTTTGTTATCGGTCTCGGGTGTTTTCGGCTTAGTCCCGTTGGGTTTTCCATCTTTTTCTGGTAACTGTACTTCCTCAACTGCTTTATTAATAACACTAAAGGATGCTACTTTATCTCCACCCTTTAAGCGCATAATCGTTACTCCTTGAGTCACTCTCCCAAGCAAAGAGATTTTATTCAAGGGTGTCCGAATCACTTGTCCATGTACTGAAGTAATAATAATATCTGCTTTGGAGGATTTTTCTATCAATTCGCCACCGATTAATTTACCGGTCTTGGTAGTTAAATTCATAGTCTTAACACCAATACCACCACGATGTTGCAGTGAGTACTGATTTAGATTAGTCCGTTTACCAAAACCTCTTTCTGAAATCACCAAACTAACATATTCAACATTGGGGTTGGCAATGTCTGCCGAAATCGCCTCATCATTTGAACGTAGTTTAATACCGCGCACACCTCTAGTACTGCGACCAAGCATTCTGGCATCACTTTCGGCAAAATGAATTGACTGACCTTCTTTAGTCATAATCACTACTGAATCTCCTTTGCCGGATTTGCGGACCCATTTTAATTCATCACCCTGATCTAATTTAATCGCAATTAAACCATTAGTTCTAATGTTGGCATACTTCTCCGCCGCCGTCTTTTTAATGACACCCCTTCTGGTAACCATCACAAAATTATCACCCGCTTTATACGACGGCATAGTCAACAATGCCGTTACAATCTCTTCTGGAGCTAATTGGATAACATTAACAATCGCTGTACCTTTAGCAATACGAGAAGACTGTGGAATCTCATAAACCTTTTGGCGGAAAACTCGACCTCGATTAGTAAAGAAAAGAATATCATCATGATTTTTTGAAGACTGAATAATTTCAATTTGATCTTCTTCTTTAGTGGTCATCCCAATAATCCCTTTGCCTCCGCGAATCTGGGAACGATACATAGCAACCTGTTGGCGCTTAATATAACCACCCTTACTCATTGTGACAATTACTTCTTCATTAGGCACTAAATCTTTTTCGTTAAATTTGCCTAGAGTCTGATTAATAATTTTGGTTCTTCTTTCATCTCCAAACTTATCTTTAATTTCCTGCGATTCTTTCTTAATAATTTCTAATATTTTTTGGGGATTAGCTAAAATATCTTTTAGCCCTTTGATAAGAATTTTCTTTTCTTTATACTCATCCTCAACTTTCTTACGTTCTAGTCCAGCTAGTGCTTGTAGCCTCATCTCTAAAATTGCAGTAGATTGAGCATCAGATAATTTAAACTTTTTAACTAAATTAGCATGGGCTTCTTCTTTAGTATTTGATTTGCGAATGGTACTAATAACTGCGTCTAGATTATCTAAAGCAATTTTTAAACCTTCCAAGATATGTGTCCGATCCTCTGCTTTGTTTAATTCATACTGTGTCCGTCGGGTTACCACCTCTTGACGATGAGCAATAAATATCTCTAAAGATTTTTTTAGATTTAATATTTCTGGTTGTAACCCGCGATCTACCAAAGCTAATAAATTGATATGGAAAGTCGACTGCATTGCCGTCAGCTTGTAGAGTTGGTTTAATACTTTTTTAGGATAAGAATCGGGTTTAAGCTCTATAACTACTCGAATTCCATCTTTATCTGATTCATCACGCAAATCAGATATGCCGATAATTTTTTTGGTTTTAACTAATTCAGCTATACGACTAACTAAATCAGACTTATTCACCTGATAAGGAATTTCGGAAATAATAATCCGAAAGCCTTTTTTGCTATCCTCAATTTCTGCTACCGCCCGCATTACTACCCTGCCTTTACCAGTAATATAGGCTTCTTTAATCTCTTCTGGGTTATAAATCACTCCTCCTGTAGGGAAATCTGGCCCTGGAACAAGTTTAATTAATTCATCCACAGAAGTTTCTGGTTTATCAATTAATAGTTCTACTGCTTCCATTAACTCTCTTAAATTATGTGGGGGTATACTAGTAGCCATACCAACTGCGATACCCATAGTGCCATTAAGTAAAAGTTGGGGAACTTTAGTGGGCAATACTTTCGGCTCTCTACGAGTACCATCGTAGTTATCCATAAAATCTACGGTGTTTTTATCGAGATCAGCTAATAATTCCTCTGTTATCGCTGCCATTCTGGCCTCGGTATACCTAGGAGCAGCAGCATTATCCCCATCAACTGATCCAAAGTTTCCATGACCCTGCACCAAGGGGTATTGCATGGCGAAATCCTGAGCTAAACGCACCAAGGTATCATAAATTGCCATATCGCCATGCGGATGATAGCGCCCCATGACATCACCAACGACTGTAGCTGATTTCCGGAACTTAGCCGAATGTCGCAGACCTGCTTCATTCATCGCAAATAAAACTCGGCGATGCACTGGTTTCAACCCGTCCCGCGCATCTGGCAATGCCCGCGAGATAATAACACTCATAGCATAATCCAAGTAGGATTCTTGCATTTCCTGTTCAAGAATTCGTGGTTCAACCTTACCTATATTATCACTACTAATGTTATCTTCTTTAGCCATAGACACAACTTATTACCTCTGCCCGCTAGGGAGGGTTAATCGTATTGAACGATTATTATAATTATTAATTATATATTATTGTTTGATCATTAAGAAAAATTTCGCCAAGAATCAACTAACCATTGACTGCCTTTTTTAAGCAAGATAAAACGTTTCTTCTCAGTAAAAGTCTCTTGACTGGGAGTCTCTTTGGTTAATTGAGCGTCCAGTTCTGACTTATTGTCCCCGATCAATCTAGTATCTAAAATCTTAAAAGTTGTAATCTCTACGGATTCTTCCACAATACCAGGATTAAATTCTGTTTTGGCCTCATCGGTTAAGTAGCTCATCATACTATCTGCATCTTTATTAGCGTAGGCTTGGATAAATTTGCTTGCCACATCATTAATTGCAGTTTTAATTTTATTTTCTTCTTCGCCTTGCTTTTTCTTATCATCCAAATATTTCTGCATCAGATCTTCCATCTCTCGCGACATATTAAATAATTCACTAGGTAAAATTGAATCAATAATTTCGCCTTTATCGGCAATAATTAAGTTGTCGTAGGCTTCATTCATACTGTCGCCTTGCTCAGTCAAATCCTTCAGCTCATTAATATCTTCTACTAATCCTCCTTTGGCTTGATCGATTATACTTTGTAATTCGCGTAAATAATCAGAATATTTCTCTACAAAAACTTCCATCTTGCTAATCACAATATTCCCCGAAAAAGCATAACCGCTAATACTGCGCAAATTATACGACACATCCTTAAGCGCACGATTAGCATCGTTTAGTGTTTCTTGAAAACTACCTTTAGTGTCATCAAACAACGCTGTCAGATCATCAATTTCATCAAAAGCATTAGTCAAACTAGCTGTAGCTAATACTACTTCACCCCAATTGTCCCTTAATGTTTGCTCGTGGGTGCTGTCTTGTTTTTGGGTAGTGTAATAATAATACGATGCCAAACCGCCAATCATAATCACCATCACTGCCACAAATATTGTCAGCATAACACCCATAACTTTGGGATTGTTAGCTCTTTGGATTTTTTCCACTTCTTCTTCGGTTATTTCGTTATCTTCGTGGGACAAATCCCCCATTTCTGTATCTTCCATATTCGCACAATTTACTAGCTCAATAATAGCTTAACTATATCAGGAAATCAGTCTGGTTTCAATCCTAAAAATAGCTTGTTATTTTATTAGTTTTGCCTCTTCTTCTAAAGCCACTTTTGTCGTCTGTTTTACCCCTTTTTTGACCAATTGGATCAACTTAGTAATATCACTTGACCCAGCAGATCGATAGTTAATAATGAAATTAGAATGTTTATTAGATACCCTTGCTCCACCAACAGTAGCGCCTCTTAGTCCGGCTTGATCAATTAATTTCCACGCTGGTAGATCGCGCGAAGGGTTTTTGAACCAACTCCCACAAGAAGGGCTTTGTGGATGTTTATCTAATCGAGATTGTTTTTCTTGTGCAATTTCTTTGAGCGCTTGTTTTTTATCTATTTTATCTAACTTAAAAGTTGCTTCCAACACAATTAATTCCGGGTGTTGTTTTAATTTAGAATTGCGGTAATCAAAAGCTAATTCTTTTGGCTTTACCCTGGCGATTTTCCCAGTTTTAACATTCAAAATTTCAACCTCTTCTAAATAATCTTTAATTTCCTTGCCATAACAGCCCGCATTGCCCACAATCGCTCCGCCGACACTACCTGGAATATTCGCCAAAAAATTAAATCCGCCTAAACCTTGTTTCAATAATTTACGCACCATCTCCCCCAGCATCACTCCTGCTTCCACCTCCACTGTTCCCCCGTCGTCATCCTGGCTTGCCCAGGATCGTATAGATTTATTCATACGATTCTGGAGTCGCTTTGTAAGCTCCCCAGAATGACAAGTAGGTTTTACAACCTCTGTCTCATTGGCTGTATATCTCACCACCAGACCCCGCCAGCCTTTATCAGGAAAAACTACATTACTCCCACCCGCCAACACAAAATATTTAATGCCCAGTTTATGTGCTAATCGCAAAACCTCAACTAATTCTGACTTAGTTTTAGCTTCCACTAACAAATCTGCCGGCCCACCTACCCGCATAGTACAAAACCGCGACAAATTAACTCGCTGTCGTGCTTTGATAGGACAATTATGAATAAATTGTTGGTATTTTTTGGCCAACTAAATCAAAAAATAAATAATTATTACCCCAGAAATCAACACTAATAACTGACCGAAACGTAAAGATAATTGTTTACCACCTTTCAGTTCAGCGAATAGGTCGGTTAAGGCAATATATAAAAACCCGCCAGCACCAACAGCGATAATGTAAGGCAAAACTTGCTGGATATTCTGCAAAGCAAAATAAGCCACTAGAGCACTCACTACTGCTGTCAAAGCAGATAAGAAATTAAAATACAGTGCTCTAGTTTTAGTAAACCCGCTATGCAACAACACTCCATAATCACCTAACTCTTGCGGAATCTCATGGAATAAGACCGCCACAGTTGTAGTTATGCCAATAGGGATGCTCACCATAAAAGCTGTGGCAATTAATACCCCATCCAAGAAATTATGCAATCCGTCGCCCAATAATACTGAGTACCCCACTACTTGATGGCGGTGATCACACGTTTCACAATCTCGACGATGTTCGTGGTGCCAATGCAAAACCTGTTCAAACATCAAAAACAATAAAATGCCTACCAGCACCCAAATAAATGTATCGTTTGATAATTTCGCTAAGCTTTCTGGAATCAAATCAAACCAAGCGGCCGAGAGCAATGCCCCAGCCGCAAACGCCACCAGCCACGGGATAAACTTATCAACTAATTTTTCTTGCAGAAAAAAGAAGACCACCCCAACTAATGAGGCTAAACTGACCACCAAAACTGCTCCAATAATCCAAACTAGCATACAAAGCTTATTTTACTGGATCCACCGTAACTGGCAATTGGAAACATTCCCGCCCAACACCATGATTAAAGCCTTTGACCCCAGCTAATTCTGGTACCATTGATCGGGGTTGAGATAAGCCAGAATTATTATCCTCGGCTGAATTATCAGTTTCGAAAGTGGCACACAGCTCATAATTAGTTTCATCAATTACCCTGTATTCAAATGGCTGGTTAGTGGCTGGATCAATCAGACTACTCTTTTCCAAATAAACTTTAGGATCATTCGTTAATTCATCCAGATCAACTGGTAAACGATGGTTGCCGGAAATTTCGTTAAAACCATAAAAAATTTGGACGGAATCTTGTAATGACAATAAACTATTGAGTCTCATGTCGTCAAACCGCTTGGCTCGCTGTACTGCTGGACTATCAATAATCACAAACCCCCAAACCAATGCACCTGCTACCACTACGAACACCAGCCATTCAAACAATTTAAATATTCCACCACTATCTTTTTTCTTGCCATCAAAGAATAATAGATGCCACCATTGGTATCCCAATACTGCTCCCGCTATAACCAATGTTACCAATGTTTTCCATAAAAACGCTATCGCCAAAGTACCGTTAAGGTAGGTGATAAACAAAGTTACCAGCTGCCAAATAATAATCAGGATAACTACTACTAAAGTCAGGTAAATCAACCACCGTCTAACGCCGGTATCTGGCAACATCTTTTTGTTGGTTAACATTTTGTTAGCCAACACATTCACATATAAAAATATCGGGAAAGCAATTAGCAAGGCCGCCAAAAATCCGACTAGGATAGTGCTTGGCATAAACCCACTGTCGGTCAGCACATCGGGAATATAATGATCAATAATTCCTTTAACCAAAAAGTTAAGCGCCACACTAGAAATTAACAAAGTGGCGTAGCTTAACAAATAAATAAACCCATCCCGAGCATAATTATATGGCTTAGTTGTTGGAGACATATCCCCTCCTGTTAAATATCTATTAAATATCTGTTTTTATTATATCATCAACCTAATTACGAACGGCTCAACGAGATTGTCGTTGAGCCGTTCCAGGTTTTAGGGATTCATTTAAGCCATTGGAGAAGAAGTTCCTTGCTTTCTAACCCCGTAGAGCAAATTGCGTTATCTGGTAGATTCTTCCTTCTTTGACCCTGACCGAGCATTGGAGTCTGAGTATCTACTCCCCCAACTCGCCATTGGAGTTTGAGCGTAACGAATCCAAAAAATTCCTGTTGCGAAGCCCATTGTCTGTTAGGGCGGGAGCAAGAAGGGAATTTTTTAATATGAGTAGCGAAAACGACTGGCGAAAGCTTTTGCGCCACTTTTCTGGAAAAGTGGCAAAACAATTTAGGGTCGCTTTCAAAGCGACCAGATCCCTCTCTCCGAGTCGGAGACTCATCCGAGTCAGAGACCACTACGGTCGGGATGACAGAGGAGAGAGATTCTCTCTGAATCCCGTCCTTCGCTCTTCGAGCTTCCAGCCTTCGCCCAAGGGAAGGGCTACGGCGGACAAGACGGAGAGCTGACGC
>JAZDHT010000033.1:0-14261 GCA_043805615.1 Patescibacteria group bacterium
CAAATTGGCAGAGGGAATCAAGGTAGTTAGTTTTGAACCCACTAGCATCAATGTCGCCCTCACCAAAACCAATTAATTTAAAACCAACCTGAAAGATCGGGTTGGTTTTATAAAAAGAACATAAGCCATAGCCAAGCTAGGTGGATGCCGGTTAAGGCGTCTAAGAATCTTAGCTTGTTATGGGTAGATTTAACGTACAAATGAATAATAATCAGTATTACTAGGCTGATAGCAATGTTTAATAAGATACTACCAGCACTAATGGGGTTAACCCCATTTATCAGACAATAAGCTGAAGCATAAAGTGTTATAGCGACTTCTTCTGCCTCTCGATTTCCTATCCTAATTGGTAAAGTGAGCTTATAAGGCAAGTCATGTTTGACATCCAGAATGTCCTTAATTATTTCTCGTCCGAATATCAAGCAGAATATAGTAGAAGCCAACCAGTAGGAATTATAAGTGCTGGGAAAGAGCAGCGGCAGAGATGTGGCAATTGCCACATACAGATTGTTTAGCGTATAAATTGGTCTAATATAGTCATAAGTTAAACTTAAGAACAACATAGACCAAGCAACGAGCGACTGTCCGGGCGTGCGAGTAAATCCTATAAATATACAGATGGTTAAGGAAAGAATAGACCAAGCAGAAGCGTAGGCACGGAAAGCTCTTTGCGAATGAATGCCTAAAATTCCTTTTTCAATATCAATGTACCTATCATGATAATTATTTAATACCATTGCTGTTGTTGCAATAGTATATGTAGTTACAACTAACAACCAGTCGATTGGTTGTCCAGAAATATAGTAACTTAGTATCACCATCAATGCGGCAGATCCACATGCCACAGGACGAAGAACAGTTATCCATGCAAGCATGTTGGCATCTCCTTGTTATGTTAAAGATCAATGAAACAATATTTAATTATAACGCAATTGTGTTGCCAGATAGGACAATCCACAAATAAGGTACAATAGAACCATGGAACTGATTGTATTAGATACTGAGACAACAGGGGTAAACGCCAAGGAAGATAGTTTGATCGAGATCGCCGCCGCTAGGGTTGTAGATGGACAGGTTGTTGATCGTTTTCAAACTATGGTTAAACCCGTTAAGACCCCATTAAACACTACGGTGTCGGTTTTAACTGGGATTAAACCAGAAGACTTGGTTAATGCGCCAGATATTTCAGATATTAAAGATAAATTGCTAGAATTTGTCGGCGAATTACCAATCACCGGCCATAACATCAGTTTTGATTTGGATTTTTTGAAAGCTAATGGAATTGATCCATTAGGGCATAGTTTGGATACGCTGGATTTAGTAATAGCGGTGTTGCCTAAATTACCCTATCACAGCATGCAATTTTTGGCGCAATATTTTCAATTGCCGGCCAAACCTAGCCATCGGGCGATGGATGATGTGTTGGCCACGGCAGATTTAGTGAATGTTATTATTAGCTATGTACAAAATTTGCCCGAACCTATTTTAAAAAATATTAAAGAAGTGTTAGCTAAGTCGGATTGGGAATGGTCTTGGGTGTTTGATACACCAGATTGGCACACCACCATCCCTTTGCCTGATTTTTCTCGTCATTCTGGGGAAGCCCCATTGGGGCTGACTCCAGAATCGTATAGTAATTTATACGATCCCCGACGAGGCGAGGATAACGATGCAAGGAAAACGTCGTCATTTATACGATCCTGGACAAGCCAGGATGACGTGATTGAAAAAATTAAAACTGGTCTCAATCTTTTTGAGCTTCCGCCAGATATCCCTCAGATCCCTGCCAATATTGCCTTAGCCGCTAATGACAAGCAAAGTGTATTAGTTGTGTCAAATAACACATTTAACCAAACTGATTGGGTGCAACATAAATTAAACCCACAGTTTGGCTCCACAGTGCAATTAGATGCAGACAGATTTAAGTTTTTATTAGACAAACCCAAGCTTAAATCTCCCGACGCGAAATTATTAATTAAAGTTTTTTTAACTGGATATCCGCAAAAACCACTTAATCCTGATCAAATCTATCTTTCCCGAGACGAATATTATTTGTGGGAGCAAAAGTTGGCTCCACTCAAAGCGGTCATTGATAAATTACCAGATCAGGTTGTGTGTAATTTTTCTACTTTATGGGAGATTTTAGAAAGTAATCCGGATTTATTAAAAAATCGTACCATTTATCTACCCCAATGGTTAGAATTTACCGATTGGGCTTTATTTAAATCTGTCAGAATATTTACCGAACTATATTTAAATGCAGCAGTTTCTAGCCGACGTGATTATGTGCACGATTTTATAAATGACAATAAAATCGCCGATGAAATGTTTAAATTGTTAAATAATTTTGGTACACAGATTAATAGTCTGTGGTCAGCAGTTGGTAATTTATGGCAAACCACAGGAGGAGATAAGACGATTGAGATTAATGGTTTGTTTACTACCACTAAAGCTGGCAAGGAAGTGGCGAAATTTGCTGGACAAGCTGAGCAAACATTAAACAAGTTTTTAGAAAAAGTTGAATTTACTCCCGAACATTCTGCCAGAGTTAGGCAAATTGAACACACTAAAAAATTATTAGAGCATCTGCAGGCTTTGTCAGGCGAAACCGAACACGAGGTTTATCTAACGGGTTATCTTGATCGAGTAACGATGTATGTGGCTAGATTGCCACTTACCAATATCTGGCAGACCCCACCGACACCTCCGCTTAGTAAAGGGGGGAAAGGAGGGGTTGGCTTGAAAGATTTGCGCATTGCCATTGTCAGTAATAGTTTGTTGGTTAGTGGGGCAGAGGATTTTATGACCAATATCTTCGGTGAGCCAGTTATCACCCAGACTCTCTCTGCTATCTCATCTGAGCCTCCTCTCCGTCATCCTGGCCTTGTCCAGGATCGTATAATTGATTCCCTGGCCGCGTCCCGTGGCAACGGGCAGGCAGGATCTCTAGCACAAAAAAACAAGATTCCGGGTCCCGCCGGGCCAGAGCCCTCCCTCCGGGGCAGAAGCCCCTCTGGGGCGGAGCCTGGGCGGAAGCAAGCCCGGAATGACGACGATAAAAAACCTATCAAAGTTGTTAAAAGTTTGCCGGATCGCAAGGCGCCTGATTACGAAGATAAGGTCTTTAATTATCTGCGCCAAAATCTCCAACCAACCGAAAAAAATCTGGTAGTTTTTTCCAATAATCCACAAGTGGGTATATTCTTTGAAAAATATTATCAACAAATTCCGGGAGTGGATGTTGTTAGTTATAACGTAGCTGGGAATTCCGAGATGCTTGCCGATAAATTGGCTCAAAAATCTGGGTTTACTTTATTAGTCAGCAACAGTAATTTGGTAAAATATCTCAAATCGGTCGAAACGTTAGATCGGGTCATATTTTTAACGATGCCCTTCGATCCACCTGGCACCTTAGGTCAAATTTTGGCCACCACCAAATTAAGAAATGATTTTACTGATTATGCATTGCCCAGAGCAGTACTTAAATTTAAACAAGCCTTGGCAGATTTGCATGGTAAAACTAATGAATTCTTAATTTTAGATAGTCGGTTAGTTAATGCCGATTGGGCTAGCCCAATTTTATCCTCTCTTTCCAATTTCTCCATTGAAGAAATCTAGTAAGCTGAGAAGAGAACCATCTTTTTAATGATAAAATTAAGCTATGCTGGGGGCACCATTAGTTAAGCATTTGTGGGGGATTTGGGTGGCATGTGTAATTGCCACTATCGCTTTTATAATTATTGTAGTTAAATTTGATCCTTATACCTCGCATTGGGCGATTTTTGTCTTATTATTTGCTGGGTTTTTAATTTTTTGGGGTGGAGTGTTTGTTACTTTGTTATATATGTACTATCTAAAAAAAGGTTTGATAGATTTTTCCGGCATGTTTTCATCCGCCCTAAAATTAGGTATCATCGGTAGTGGAGCACTAACAGTATTATTTCTCTTACAGACCATTCATATTTTGGCGTGGTGGAACGGGCTAATCGTGGTGGTGCTCGCGATTATATTAGGTTTATATTTTAAGAATTAATGGGCGAACAGATAAAACAAATATTAGAACAGGCCGAGCAGGCAATCACGAGCTGTGTGGACGAGCTAACTTTGCAATTGTTTGAATCAAAGTTTCTAGGTAGAAAATCCCAATTAGCGGAATTGATGAGTAATTTAGGCCAGTTATCACCAGAAGAACGTAAGACTGCTGGGATGTTGTTAAATCAAGCTAAACAGGAAATTACTGAACAGATAGAAAAAAAACGAATTGAACTTGGTGGAGTTAAGCAAGAAATTGCCGCTTTCCGTGATGTTACTTTGCCGGGGATAAAACCAGAAATCGGGCATCTTAGTCCACTAACATATATTAATCGTGAGTTGATAGATATTTTTAAAGAATTGGGCTACGAAGTGGCAGATGGTCCTGAGGCAGAAACCGAAGCCAATAATTTTGACTTGCTCAATATTCCAGCCAATCATCCTGCCAGAGATCAATGGGATACTTTTTGGTTAAAATATGTTTCCGATCCGAGGAAATCTCCAACCCCAAGGGAATCAGGTGGTAAAAACAATATTCTATTACGAACACATACTTCGCCAGTGCAGATTAGATATATGCAAAATCACCCGCCACCCATTAGAATTATTGCTCCTGGGCGTGCATTTCGTTATGAAGCAGAAGATGCTACTCATTCGGCAGTTTTCTCACAAATTGAATGCCTAATGATTGATAAAGATATTAGTGTGGCGCATCTTAAGGCGACAATGTTGCATTTTGTGCATCGGATTTTAGGGGAGAAACATAATATCCGTTTACGCCCGAGTTTTTTCCCATTTACTGAGCCGAGTTTTGAAGTAGATGTATCTTGTGGTTTATGTGGTGGTAAGGGTTGTAAAAGTTGTTCGCACAAGGGTTGGTTAGAGTTAATGGGAGCAGGTATGGTACATCCGCAGGTTTTGCGCAATGTAGGAATTGACCCAGAAATTTATAGTGGCTTTGCTTTTGGGGCAGGCATTGAACGGTTAACTATGCTTAAATATGGCATTACTGATATCAGATTGTTCTTAAGTGGAGATATGCGGTTTATTAAACAGTTTTAATAATGTAAATATGTCATTATCGGGTTTAACCCGATAATCCAGACAGAAAAAAAGAAAAATGTTTCTATTTATTTTCTTTTCTGGGTTCCTCTCCGAGCTGGTAGCTCTTCTCCGAACCTTGAGGTTCTCTGAACCGGAGGTCCAGAGCCGGAAGCCGCTTATGCGGGAATGACAAAATGAAGATGAAATTTTCCTATAATTGGTTAAAAGAATTAGTAATTTTCGATCAGACACCTGCAGAATTGGCCGAGCTGATTAATTTGCATATTACTGAAGTAGAAACAGTCGAAAGTTCTGCTAGTGGTTATAATAGCGTGATTGTAGCGGAAATATTAGAAATTAATAATCATCCTCATGCCGATAAATTACATTTAGTTACATTAGATATTGGTTTAGGAAGAAAAGTAGTAGTAATTTGCGGGGCTAGCAATATCGAAGTTGGGCAAAAAGTACCATTAGCTATGGTGGGGGCAAAATTACCGGGCGGAGAAATGAAAGCAGTGGTAATTAGAGGAGTAGAATCAACTGGGATGATTTGCAGTGGCACAGAACTAGGTTTTGCCGATCCGGCCAGGGAAGAAAAATCTGATGGAATTTTAGTATTGGACAAAAAGGCTTCTGTTGGGCGCCCGGTACAAGAATATTTAGAAGTTCCCAGCGATACTATTATTGATTTGAAAGTTCTCTCAAATCGGCCAGATTATTTATCTTATGTTGGGATCGCCAGAGAAATTTCTGCAGTTTTAGGTAAGTCATTGTCGGATAAAATTACTGAATATAATCATCAAGAAGACCCGACTACAAAAACTGCTGACAAAATTGCAGTAGAAGTTACAGACCCAGATGTTTGCACTAAATATTTAGCGAGATATGTTGCCAATGTCGAAGTTAAAGAATCGCCAGATTGGTTACAGAAGAAATTAATTAGTAGCGGAGTCAAACCAATCAACAATATCGTGGATATTTCTAATTTTGTCATGTTGGAACTAGGCCAACCAGTGCATGTTTTTGATGCAAGAAAGCTAAATCTATCCAGTCATTCTGGGGAGCCATTGGGGCGACTCCAGAATCCTATAAAAGATCCTGGACGAAGCTCCGCCGTCGCCAAGGCTTCCGTCTTCGCACAAGCTTCGCCGGACACGATGGCGGGCAGGCAGGATGACGAAACAAGGAATATTGCTTCAATTTTTGTCCGGCGGGCACAGACAGGCGAAAAAATAGAAGCTTTAGATGGAAAGATTTATGAATTAAATCCAGAAGTAGCAGTTATAGCAGATAATAGTGGTCCGATTGCCATGGCGGGGTTAATGGGGTCAGAAGGTAGTGGAGTAACCGATTTAACTAGCGAAATTGTTATTGAGGTAGCAACATTTGATCCAGCGACTATTCGGCGAGGTTCTAAAAGTATTGGTTTAGCAACCGATGCTTCAACAAGGTTTGAACGGACACTACAACCACCACTGGCCGATCTAGCCATGGAACGGGTGCTGGATTTAATTTCCCGAGTGATACCAAGAGCGAATATTGCTATGGGCAATGTTGAGTATGCTGCTAAATTTATTGCTCCCCAGCCAATTGCTTGTTCAACCCAAAAATTAAATGCGTTGCTGGGTAGTAAAATATCCACCAAGGATATCAGTCAGATTATGCAAAGATTAGCTTTTACCATAAATCCAGCTGGTAAGGATTTATTAATTACTCCACCTGAGTGGCGTAGTGACATTAAAGAATTGGCCGATATCGCCGAGGAGATAGTGCGAATTTGGGGAATAGATAAAATTGATCCCATGCTTCCGATAGCACAAATGGTGGCACCCACTGCTAATCAAAAATTAATTGTTATTAATCAATTAAAAGATACTTTAATTCAATGTGGTTTTTCTGAAGCACCTAGCCATTCGTTTATTGGGTTAGAATGGGTAGAAAAACTAGGCTTTAAGTTAGATGATCGTTTAAAAATTGCTAATCCACTCAATCAACAATGGACGCATCTAGTTTCAAGTTTGTGGCCCAGTTTGGTTGAATTTGCATCAAAATACCAGTCAAAAGAAATCAAATTATTTGATATTGCTAATATTTTCTCGGTTGGTCTGGGAGTACTGCCCGATGAAAGTGCTAGTTTGGCGTTATTAGTAATCACCAAAAATGATGCCTATAGAGAATTACGTGGGGTTTTAGAATTGCTGACTAATCATATAGATAAATTAAAATTTGTGGCTTTGCCCGCCAATCAAAGTGAGAATTATATCAATAGTTTACGTATTGTGTCAGATCAGGACACCTTCGGTATTGTAGAAGAAATTAGTCCCAAATTGGCCCAGATACTGGATTTGCCAAATGGTGCAGTTTTTGCTGAATTATCTGTAGAAAAATTGGTTAAGTTGATTGGGGACAATATTAAATATAAAGAAATTAGTCGTTTTCCAACCTCACAGTTTGATGTCTCAATCGAATTAGATAATAAAGTATCGGGCGGGTTGATGATTGAAGAAATTAAATTGTCATCAATTTTAATTAAATCGGTTGATGTGGCTGATATTTACAGATTACCTAATGGTCAGCGCAGTATTACTTTGCACATTATTTTGCAGTCTGATGAACGCACTTTAACTGATGCCGAGATTAAGACTATTGCAGGTAAGGTCAACAATATTATCACTACCAAATACCGCGGGCACATTCGTTAGAAATAACGCCCATGGAAGCATATAATTTAGCCGATTTATCTGTTGCGGATGAGGTTATTTTCGAGTAAAATAGGGGAGTAGGTAATTCACCCCCTTTAAGTTAATTGAATCTACCTTTCTGTTGTAATTGAATGCGTTAACATGCCAGCAAAGAAAAAACCTATTAAAAAAGCTGTTGCAAAACCAGCTAAAAAGTCTGTAAAAAAATCACCCGCGAAAACGGTCGAACAGCCTACTGTTAAAGTCAGTAAATCTTCTGGTATCAAGCAACCAAATATTAAACTAAGTAAATCATCAGAAGGGTACAGGGCTAAAGACATCCAAGTTTTAGAAGGGCTCAAGCCAGTCCGCAAACGTCCCGGAATGTATATTGGTTCCACGGGAGTAACGGGATTGCATCATTTAATCTGGGAAATTGTTGATAATTCGATCGATGAAGCTATGGCTGGTTATGCTGATACGATCAAAATAGTTATTAATAAAGATTACTCGATCAGTATTGAGGATAATGGTCGCGGTATCCCAGTCGATCTCCACCCGGTTACCAAAAAATCTGCTTTAGAAACTATTATGACTACCCTACATGCTGGGGGCAAATTTGGCGGGGGCGGTTACAAAGTATCTGGTGGTTTACATGGAGTGGGTGCCTCGGTTGTTAATGCTTTGTCTGAATATATGAAAGCTGAAGTTGGCCGAGATGGATTTTTGTGGTCGCAAGAATATAAACGGGGCGAACCCATTACCGCTGTTAAAAAATCTACTGCAACTAAGTGGGTTGGTACTCGTATCACTTGGCAAGCCGACCCAGAAATTTTCGAAACGGTAACTGATTATAATTGGGATACTATTGAACAACATCTCCGCCAACAAGCCTACCTAACTAAGGGCGTTACTATTGAAGTTGATAGTAAATTACATGGTAAATCAGCAAAATACCATTTTGAAGGTGGGATTATGCAATATGTTGAACACCTTAATGAAAATAATACTAAGATTAACGAACCACCATTTTATGTTGATAAAGAAGTGGGAGATAACCGAGTTGAGGTGTCTGTCCAGTACAATAACGATTATAACGAGATTTTGTATGCTTTTGCTAATAATATTCATAATGCTGATGGCGGAATGCATGTGGTTGGGTTTAGATCGGCTTTAACTCGCACGATTAATACTTATGCCAAGAAACACAATATTATAAAAGATAGTGAGACTCTGACTGGCGATGATGTAAGAGAGGGGTTATGTGTAATTATTAGTGTTAAGCTACCGAATCCGCAATTCGAAGGCCAAACTAAATCTAAGTTAGGTAATCCAGAAATACGCACTGTTGTGGAATCAGTTTTTGGTGATTATTTTTCTAGTTACTTAGAAGAACACCCAACTGATGCTCGTCGGATTATTAATAAAATTATTTTAGCGTCTAAAGCAAGAATTGCCGCCCGTGCCGCCCGTGATACTGTAATGCGTAAAGGTGCATTAGAGGGTATGACTTTGCCGGGTAAATTATCCGATTGTTCTGAAAGGGATCCTACTAAAAGTGAATTATTTATTGTAGAGGGTGATAGTGCTGGCGGCTGTTTTTCTGCAGAAACCGAAGTAGCTTTAATTGATGGTAGATCATTAAACTTCAAAGAGCTTATAGAAGAATGGCAAAAAGGTAAAATCAATTACGGGTACACGATTACTGACGATGGCAATATAGGTGTAGAGAAAATTCTTAATCCTCGCATCACCCAACGTAACACCAAGGTTATAAAAGTATTTTTAGATACCGGCGAGTTTATTGTTTGTACCCCCGACCATAAGTTTATGCTACGAGATGGATCGTTTGTTCAGGCTCAAAATCTAAAATTAGATATGAGTCTGATGCCATTAAGAAAGAAAATATCCGAATTAGGTGGCAGAATTACCATTGAGGGGTATGAAATGGTACTTAATCCCGCCACACACAAATGGATATTTACACATCTATTGGCAGATAAGTACAATCTGGATAACAACATCTACCCCGAAATGTATAGTGCGCATAGGCATCATATTGATTTTAATAAATTGAATAATCATCCAGATAATTTGATTCGTCTTAGTTGTGATGATCATTTGGCATTACACAGACAACACATAAAGATCACTCTCCACACGAAAGAAGTTATAGAGAAATGCAATAGAATTAGAAGGACGTCAGAATATCGCCAAAAAATCAGTCAAATCGTGAAAGAAAAATATGGCGCGATGCTAAGCACTAAGGCAAAAAAAGAATGGAGTAATCCAGACCTTCTCGCATGGAGAAAAAATAAAACCCAAGAACAGTGGACAAATGAATTTAGGGAAAAGAGGAAAATGGCCTACAATCAAACTTATTTAAATGCGAGTTTGAGTTTTGCTAAAAAAATTCATGATCGTCTAGGTGATGTCGAAACGTATGATCAAGAAAGGAAGACATTACCTCAACGCGATAATAATATCCTAAAATTTGATACATTATTAAGTCGATTTTTCAATAATGACAAGTCTGTTTTAATGGAATCTCTAGATAATTATAATCACAAGATTAGGTGGATAGAACAATTAGAAGAGCGAATTGATGTTTACGACATAGAAATTCCCAATACCCATAATTTTGCTTTGGCTAATGGGGTATTTGTTCATAATAGTGCCAAGCAAGGTCGTGATCGTAGTTTTCAGGCCATTCTACCTTTGCGGGGTAAAATTTTGAACGTAGAAAGAGCAAGATTGGATCGAATGTTGGCCTCTGAAGAAGTTAAATCATTGATTATAGCGTTAGGTACTGGTATTGGCGAACAATTTAATGCCGATAAAATTCGTTACCAGCGAGTAATTATTATGACCGATGCCGATGTTGATGGCGCTCATATTCGTACTTTGCTCCTTACTTTCTTTTATCGGTATATGAGAGAAATTATTGAACGAGGTTATTTGTATATAGCCCAACCACCGCTGTATTCAATTAAGAGAGGGAAGGAGCAGTGGTATGCTTACAGTGACGAAGAGAAGGATACTATTCTTGATAAAATTCGCAAAACAATCAGTGAAAAAATCTCCACTAAGGGTAGCAAAAAAACAGAAACTGAAGAACCGACAGAATTGGTAGAAGAACCAGTTGAGGAAGGCGAAGCGACAGAAGAAACTTCTATTATTAAAAAGATTGCCGATATTCAAAGATATAAAGGTTTAGGAGAGATGAATGCATCGGAATTACAATTTACTACAATGGAACCAGCTCATCGCACTATTTTACAAGTGAGAATAGAAGATGCCGCAAAGGCAGAAGAAATCTTCACTACTTTGATGGGTGATGAGGTACCCCCGCGCAAACTTTTCATTCAGACACACGCACAAAGCGTTAAGAATCTCGATATTTAATACAGTAGTGTAGAATAAAATAGTAGTTTCACTTAGGAGGTGAACCCCGTTAGAAATTAGTTTTCTAACACAAGGCAAAAGGTGATCATATAAAACTTATTATTAGATAATCCTGTTTTAATATTAATTTCTAACGGGGTGAAATTGAAAGCTCCACTGGCATGGGTGACTGTGGATTTACGGGCAATTGATCACAATATCAAACAGCTTCGTCAATTACAGAAGCCGGGGACAAAAATTATTGCAATAGTTAAAGCTAATGCTTATGGGCATGGCATGTTTGAAGTGGCTTTACAGGCGTTACGCAGCGGCGCTGACATGTTAGGTGTGGTTTGTGCTAACGAAGCTTTCCTTTTGCGCAAAAAGGGTATCATCCAACCCATAGTGGTGTTGGGGGCGACAGCCAAAGATGAAATGCTTGAGTTAGCTAAACAAAAAGTTAGTTTTGCTATTTTTGATCAGACATCTCTCAACGATGTTATTAGAGTAGCAAATATTGTTAAAAAAAGAGTTCTGATTCATATTAAGGTAGAAACTGGGATCAATCGTTTGGGCTTTATGCCTGACGATGCTCCTTTGGCCATTAAAAAAATTAAACAGCACCGTTGGTTGGAATTAGAGGGTATTTTTACTCACTTAGCCAGTGTAGAAGAATTAAATACTAGCTACACCAAAGCCCAACTTTTTCAATTTGATAAGGTTTTAGCCCGGATTGCCAAAAAAGATATCGGGATTAATTGGCAGGATGTACCATATGTATCGGCGGCGGCTTCGGCGGCGGCTATGTTAATGCCAGAGTCGCGTTATAATACTATCCGTCCCGGTATTGCTATGTATGGTCTATGGCCATCACGAGGAGTAGAAGCGTGGGCGAAAAAATTTCCTAAAACTCGCAAAATTAAACTTAAACCCAGTCTTAAATATAAAACAAAATTGGTGGCAATTAGGCGTATTCCCGCTGGGGCATTTGTGGGTTATGGTTCTACTTTTCAAACTCCTAAGGCCATGACGTTGGGCGTGGTGCCAATTGGTTATGCCGAGGGATTTGATCGTAGCTTAAGTAATATGGGATTTATGTTATTAAAAGGAGCAGTCGTGCCTGTTGTAGGAAGAGTGTGTATGAATATGACTATCTTAGATATTAGTAAGCGACCAAAATCGAAACTAGGCAGTGAAGTGGTATTTATTGGTCGTAGTAATAATAAACACATTTCTGCTACCGATGTGGGAGATTGGGCTGGTACGATTAATTATGAAGTTACCACACGTATACCGGAACAAGTCATAAGAATATATCAAAAATGATTATTTCAACTACTAAACCCCATAAATTTATTTTTGTTACCGGAGGAGTCCTGTCTGGTTTAGGTAAGGGTATTACTGCCGCTTCTATTGGTAATATTCTCAAAGCGCGCGGTTATAAAGTTTTTATGCAAAAACTTGATCAGTACATCAATTTTGATGCTGGGACTCTCAACCCAGGCGAACATGGTGAGGTTTTTGTAACAGATGATGGGGCTGAGACAGATTTAGACCTTGGCCATTACGAAAGATTCACCGACGAAAATTATTCACAAGACAGCTCCATTATGACTGGACGAGTATATAGTGAAGTTATTGCCAAGGAGCGCCATGGTGATTATTTGGGTAAGACCGTGCAAGTCATCCCACACATTACCGATCATATCAAAAGTTTAATCGTGGGCGCCGCCGAAAAATCTGATGCCGATATTCTAATCACTGAAGTAGGAGGAACAGTAGGTGATTTTGAAGGATTGCATTTTGTGGAAGCTATTAGACAAATACGCAATGACTATGGCGTGGATAATGTGATGTATGTTCATGTTGTATTTTTACCTTGGTTAGGAGTAACTAAAGAAATTAAAACTCGACCTGCTCAATATAGTGTTCGTGATATGCAGGGCTTCGGTATTCAACCGGATGCAGTAATGTGTCGTAGTGATCACCCTGTTAACGAACCAGCTCTCAATAAAATTGCTTTAGCCGCTAATTTGCCAGTCCGGGCTGTATTGCCACTAGAAAATGCTAAAACTGTTTATGATGTTCCCCTGACGCTAGAAAATTATGGTTTTGGCCAATTGGTAGTGCAAAAACTCAAACTAACTCAATCTGAGCCTGATTTTACCGAATGGCGGAATTTAGTTAGTAAAATTTTGGTGGATAAACGCAAAATTACTGTTGGATTGGTAGCAAAATATACTACCATGGAGGATACTTATTTAAGTGTGTTTGAGGCTCTTAAATCGGCAGGGTGGTATCACAATGTGGATGTAGTGATCAAGCGCGTTGATGCAGAAAGTTTGGAACTGCCAGGAGCTAATGTTGCTGAAATTTTGGAAGGGTGTGATGGCTATGTGGTACCGGGTGGATTTGGTGTTAGGGGGATTGAAGGTAAAATTAAGGCCGTTCAATTTGCTCGTGAAAACCAATTACCTTATCTCGGGTTATGTTTAGGTATGCAAATCGCGGTGATTGAATTTGCGCGCAATGTTTTAGGTTGGACAGACGCTCATAGTACAGAGTTCAATGAAAGTTCCCCTCATCCAGTTATTCATATTATGGAATATCAAAAACAAATTGCGGACAAAGGTGGCACTATGAGGTTAGGCAGTTATCCCTGCCAAATTGCTACGGGGTCTAAAGCTCAAATAGCCTATCAACAAACTGACGTTGCTGAACGCCATCGCCATCGCTATGAATTCAATAATCAATATCGACCAGCCTTTGAAGCCGCTGGGATGTGGTTGTCTGGTTTGTCGCCCAATAGTGAACTAGTTGAACTAGTTGAATTAAAAGATCACCCTTGGTTTGTGGCTTCACAATTTCATCCTGAATTTAAATCCCGTCCTAACCGTCCTCACCCACTTTTCCGAGATTTTATCGCCGCCACCATCCACAACGCCTCATTGCTATAGGTAACCAATTCGTCATTCTAGCATCGTCCAGAATCGTATAATCGACAATGTATTCCTTGCATTGTCGTTCTGGTTTCACCCAGAATCTTTCCTATCGTCATTCTGGCATAGTCCAGAATCGTATAATTTATGTAGAATCTCTATCACAAGAAAGTAAGAT
>JAZDHT010000034.1:0-53482 GCA_043805615.1 Patescibacteria group bacterium
GATAGGGGATAACAACAAAGTAAACACAGTAACGGCAATGCCAACTGTTTGATAAGATAAATACAAAAATACACTAGCGGCGACTGCTCCTCCAGCCACTAACAAGAATTGGGGGATATAGGCAACCTTAATGCGCTGAATAGCTCCTTTTTGTAAAATCCATAAAAATATAACTACAATAACTGCTCTGACCAAATATAATGCCAGGGGCGAATAAACAGCTAATAAATGTTTAATCACTACTGCTTCTAAACCATACAAAACTGAAAAAGCCAACAATGACAATAATGGTTTTTTTAATTTAAGCTGGTTGTGTTTGAGGTGTGACCAAGCCAAGACCAACCCAGCTACCGCGGCAGCAATATAGATATGCCAGGAACGCTCATCAGCATAAAATAAGCTGGCAATTACTACAGCCACTAATGGATTGAATAATAAAAACGGTTCAATTTCAGCAACTTTTTCGCGTTCTAAGCTGTAGTAATATAACAAATTATAATTCGCAGCTAAAAAAGCTAAGGCCAATAACCACCATAAATATTGGTGGCTGAAAGCTGTGGGATCCATATGAAAAAACCATGGTGACAAAAAGAGAGCTACCACAATGATCCAAATAAATAACCACCAAGTAAATGACCGATAAGTAATCTGTCTGAATTTAACAAACAATCTTTTGGTAGCTATTAGAGTAATAGCATCAAAAGCTACCACTAAAAATGGATACCACATTTAACGAGATTCTTTAGGGAATAGAATAGGGGCTTCTCCGATTAACGTTCCTGCTGGCAACTTGCCCCATACTGCTTCTTCTGACCAATTAGTAATCGTGGATAGACCAAACAAACCCAACGTAGCTGAAATCTTTTCGGCAGTAGCTGGTAAAAATGGTGCTAGCAATAAAGCCACTATGCGCAAACCTTCTAAAAGTTGGTACATCACTCGATCTAGATTTTCTTGATCATTTTGTTTGGATAATTCCCATGGTTTTTCTGCATCTACTAACTTATTTAATTCCCCAATATATTGATTAACTACCACTAGAGCCTTCTGTAATTCAAATTTGTTGAGTAGTTTATTATATTCGGCGATTACTGCAGTTGTAGTAGGCGCTGGTTCAGTAGTGACTTTAGGCACAACGCCACCAGTGAAGTTCTTGGCCATTTGGGCTACTCGAGATAATAGATTGCCTAGATTGTCAGCTAATTCATTATTGTATAAGTCATCAAATCTTGTCCAAGAAAAATCACCATCATCCGTAGTGGGAATTTCACGCAATAAATAATACCGCACCATATCAGCCCCATATTTTTTCATGGCGGTAGTTGGGTCAATGACATTTCCAATACTTTTACTCATTTTTTGGCCATCAGAAGTGATAAACCCGTGTACCAAAATCTTTTTCGGCAAAGGCAATCCCGCCGACAAAAGCATCCCTGGCCAAATTACTGTATGAAATCTCATAATATCCTTGCCCAAGCAATGCACATCCGCCGGCCACCACTTATTAAACTCGGTTTCATCTTTGGCATAACCAATGGCGGTCAAATAATTGGATAAGGCATCACACCAAACATACATAGTTTGATCAGGATCATCTGGCACTGGCACCCCCCAAGATAATTTAGATTTTGGTCGAGAAAAACTAATATCCCCAGCATCAGCCAGCATATTTAAAGTTTCTTTAGCCCGATTTTCCGGAATAATTTCTAATTCTTTGCTTTTAATGGCTGATGAAATTTTTTTAGCATATTTGGATAGTTTGAAAAAATAGTTGTCTTCTTCAATTTTGTCTGGTTCTTTTTGATGATAAGGGCACTTGCCATCTACTAAATCCTTTGCGGTGATAAAAGCCTCGCAACCAACACAATATAACCCAGTATAAGTAGATTTATAAATATCTCCTGCGGCCACTAATTTGCGCCACAGGGCCTGTGCTCCTGGCCAATGCCGCTCTTGATCGCTAGTGCGAATAAAATCATCGTTGGACACATTGAGAATTGGCTTAAGCGCAGCGAATAGCTCTGAATTACGATCAGCAATGATCTTTGGTTCTACCCCTTCTTCCTCGGCTAGTTTAGAAATCTTGCTCCCGTGTTCATCGGTACCAGTTAAGAACCAAGTATCGTACCCTTGTAAACGATACCAGCGCGCCAACACATCTGCCTGGACTAATTCCAAAGCATAGCCAATATGGGGCTGGGCGTTAACGTAAGCAATCGAGGTTGTGATATATTTCTTTTCCACTTAAACTAAATTTAGAAAAACTACTGCTTTAACCCGTTAGAAATAGGAAGATATTAGTCCCCAATGCTGATTTAGCAAATTAATTTCTCATGGGTTGAGGTATAAAATATCATCTCCTATTATAAGCTAATGCCTCAAATCACCAAAATAACTTCTCAGAGCAAGAACCCAAATAGAATTAACGTATTTGTGGATGACAAATTCTTTGTTGGTTTAGACAAATTCACTTGGATTCAGAATAATCTCAAAATTGGTGATGAAATATCTGACAACATTGGCGAAAAACTGAAACAACAGGCCATGGATGGCAAAGCTTATGACAAAGCTTTAAAACTTTTAGGGATGCGCCCCCAAAGCACCCGAGAAATTTACCAAAAACTTAAACCTAGATTTGTACCAGAAGCTATCCAGCAAACTGTAACCCGTTTAAAACATGAAGGTTGGTTAGATGATAAAAAATTTGCTTTAGCTTGGGTAAGGGAACGCAGTCAAACTCGCAATAGAAGTATTATTCACTTAAAGTCCGAGCTCATTCAAAAGGGGATAGCCCAAGATATTATTCAGGAAGTTTTGTCCCAACCCGAACTAGCAGACCAAGAATTAGCCACCGCCATTAAACTGGTAGAAAAATTGAAAGGATCAAAAAGTATTGAAAAACTCACCGCTTATCTTGCGAGAAAAGGATTCAGTTATTCTACTATCAAAAAAGCTCTAACGCACCGGTCTACGCTATAGCGTAAGTTCATGCGCTCTGACCCATTACCTCTCCCGCAAAGGGTTCAGCTACTCGGTAATCACAAAAGCGATTAAATCTAACGGCTCAACCAGTTGAGCCGTTCACCTTGAGAATAATGCCGACCACGATGTACCCGACAGCTACAGCGGATTTTAATTAAGAATTGAAACTTTTTGCATATACACACCTTCATTGTACCTTTCGTAATAAATATACAAGCTGTTATTTGATTGCCACCAAATTTTCCCGTTATTACCTACAAGATTAGTTGAATCACCAGTCAGATTGTATAGCTTGTCATATTTATTATCATATAAATATATTGCCGTGCTGGCAGTATCAAAAATTAGATTAGTAAACAAAACAAACCTATTCCCTACGGTCAGTGGTCTGACTTGACTGTCTTTCAGGTCACTTCCTATTGTCTTAGTAGTTCCAGATACAGCATCATAAAGACGAATCTTTCTACCCTCACTTGCAGTCCAATTATTCCAGACTATTTTATTGCCCCAAATATCTCCAAAATCGTTTTTACCAGACGAGCTATCGCTAATCTGTTTTTCCATAATGCTGCCTATCTTGCCTAGATATATATTAGTATTGCCATTAAAAACATCCTGGTTATCTGTCCAAATATAATTATTTTGCTGGATAGCTGGACGAGCTCTCCCGAGCAGTGCATTGCTTAGTTGGACAGCTTCGTTATCACCAATTCGATATGACCAAATTTGCGGAGCATGAAAAGGGTCTAATTGTAGTGACAGAATGACTTGATCGCGAAATAGATCTAAACCAAATGTAGAAAGCGACTGCCCGTTCTCATTATAAATATCTACTTCTGTGTCAACCTTGCTACTTATGTTATATGTATGCAACCGACTTATTGAAGAAATATATGCAATACTGCTGCCATATATGGCTGCTTTTTTGCCAAATTGGTTGCTAGCATTCCAGTTAGAACATTCGTTTTCCACGGTATCAGTTATAGGTTCAGCTGGAGCTTTAGTCTTCACATTGTACAAAAATAGATCGTTTTGAAAATAACCATGAGGATAATGCCTACCACAAAATAATACATAATCCCCGTAGGCATCTGCTAATTCTGAAACATCGTGCAACCCCTCTATTTTAGTCTCGGGACTAAATATTAAGTTGACGGGTGTGCTATTGCCGATCTCTCCACCCCCTAAACCTATGCCTCCTCCTAAATCAATACCTGCAGCATTACTCCCGGTAGCTTTAAAATATTGTTGCATTTTAGGACTTGAAAATATTCCAGCCAATATTAAAACCACCACTAGAACCATTAGTGGTCTATTTTTAAAGATGTTTTTCCAGAACTTGTTTATTTTTATTTTCTTTAGTTTCTTCCCCATGATAATACCTACTATTTTAATAAAATATAATTAATAGTTTCATTTTATACTTAAAACTAATAAAAAAACCATATCTGAGCTATTTTTGGTCGAAATTTTGTATTTTTACGTTAATTTTAGAACGGCTCATCGGCGCTCCCGATGAGCCGTTGAAAAAACCATACGAAAAGCGCCCCGATATAAATCGGGGCACAATAATCCAAAGTCTAAGGTCTAAGTGTTCTGGGCTTGGGCTACACTACAACGACGGAGCGACCACCCGTACCCACGTAGCAATCATCAGGAGGCAAATTGTCGAGTAGGTGAAAAAAAAGGTAACCGTCACATCCGAAATTAGCAGACAGGGTATAGCCGCAATACGAGGAGCCAAGCAAGCGGACATCCCCTGATATATCCGGGTATTCGCCAAGGATTTCCTTGGCGAACTGCCCAAAGATAATATAGACATTTAATGTCATGCCTGTGGCGTTCTGCTGGACAAACCTTTCGTGTAGTTGTTGCTCGGTGGTATTCGAATTCGGCATATTCAACATTGATTCCACAAACAACCACCCAGAGAGGTCTTTTACATTTTTGACCTCTTTGATAAGAGTGCCCCCGGCGCCTCCAGAGATAGCCCAAGATCTTTTCATGGCTGGGAAAGGTCTACTCAACTCTGGCAGAGCTTGCCAAGTTGCAGTTGCCAGCTCTGGAGCTAGGTAGATCAGGATTCTACCCCGATCTCCCTCGGCTCCGATTCGATCCTGACCAAACGGGACCTCCGGCACAGAGTACTGGATGCCCCATTTTCTGTAGAGCTGAATCCAAGCCTTCCGAATCTCAACCGGATTAGTAGATTTCCCCTTATTCGAGAAAAATGTCAAAACCGACATCATGGAGGTTGCCAAATCTTTGGGATGAGAATATTTCTCTATAGGTTTGGCAAGGAGAAATTCAACTCGGAAAGACCGGCGGTCGATTACTGCCTGGATGGCCTCTTTCAGAGGCAACAGCTCCTCGACTGTACGAGTGCCATCCTCAATCCAGAGAATGATCTGACCGATCTTAGTGGAAATCCACTTAATCAGCTCAGTTGCGTTTTTCACGCTAGACATAATGTAGACTCCTTCCTGGGTTGTTCACCCAGGGCCACATTCTGTAATCCGGCCAGCTTAGCTAACTCGGTGTCTTTGTGGCAATGTCAATGTATATTTAACCTATCACAAAATCTGCTCCCAGTCAAGATTTTTCCTCTCCTATCCCTGATTTTCCTGCCCTTAACCCCATTGAGCAAATTCAGATTTCCAATAGCAAAATTGCCCGGTCTGGATGAGCATGTTTGACGACGAATAGTAATGAGGAGGAGTTTGCGGTTAAATCCAGAAAAGGCAATTTTGGTTTTTGGATACTGGATTTGCGAATGGGTCCGCCTTTGGGCGTCACCCGTTTGGCGGCGCAAATGGGTGGCAAAACAATTTAGGATTGCTTTAGGAAACAACAGATTCTTCTCCGCCAGCTGGCGGATTCGCTCCCTGGCCGCGTCCCGTGGCAACGGGCAGGCGGGGAATATTTAATTCTCGCTAATACTCGAACAGTAAAATTATTTGAGGTTGAGGAGGCGGGAGATGCGATCGCGATCAAATCCTAAGATTACTTCTTCTTTGCTGTTAGAAAATTTAATTACACTTACCGGTACTCCCATTTGACCGGTTTTTTGCACCATTTCCATACCACGCTTGGGGTCGGCGGCTACATTAACATCTGTAAAATCAACCTTGTGTTCAGTGAGCCAATCTTTTAACATATGGCAATAACCACAAGCCGGGGTCGAATAAATTAGATATTCGCTTATCTTTTGCATACAAATTAAAGATTAACTAATTTCTGAGAATCACGCAACCGCATAGCAGTAAAGACACGTTGCAACGCCACAATATAAGCAGCCGTGCGCCAATCGGTTTGATGAGTTTGCGCCGTCTCCAAAACATTTTTGGTCGCAGTAAACATAATTTTTTGCAATTTATTTTTAACTTCTGTTTCATCCCAATACCAGCCCGACCGATTTTGCACCCATTCAAAATAACTAACAGTTACCCCGCCGGCATTCGCCAAAACATCTGGAATAACTTTAATTTGTTTTTGCTGTAAAATCTGGTCTGCTTCCGCAGAAATTGGATGATTAGCTAATTCCATAATCAATTTAGCTTGAACCCGTTTGGCATTATCTGCAGTAATCTGATCGCCCAAAGCCGAGGGAGCTAAAATATCTACCGGCAACTCTAATAATTCGGCATTACTAATATTTTGCGCAGGAAACCCCGCTAAATTGCCGTTGGTTTTTTTGTATTGCGCAACATCCAACCAATTAAGACCATTGGGATTATAAATTCCGGTAACAGAATCACTAATCGCTACTAATAAATACCGAGGATCTTCGGCTAACAATTTAGCTAGACCACCACCAACATTCCCCATGCCTTGAATCGCCACCCGATAGGGTATCTGTTCCTTTTCGTCATTCCAGGCTTGATCGTCATTCTGGGGAGCCTCTGGGGCGACTCCAGAATCTAATATACGATCCTGGACAAGGCCAGGATGACAGATAATTTCGTCTAAAACAATTTTGCCCCCTAATGATGTGGCAATATCTCTGCCGGCCGAACCAAACAATTCTGGCGGCTTACCCGTTACGCATCCTGGCACCACGGCACCTTGCAAATGCTGATATTCATCCATTATCCAAGCCATCGTTTGTTCATTAGTATTAACATCTGGAGCTGGAATATCTAAATTAGACCCAAAATAGGGGAACAACCATTGCGTATACGCGCGCGTTAACCGTTCTAATTCTTTATTGGACAGTTGTTTGGGGTCAACCTTGACTCCACCCTTGCTACCGCCAAAAGGAATCCCTACCACCGCACATTTTAAAGTCATCAGTGTGGCTAAACTATTCACTTCTTCTACGTCTACGCCCGGATGGAATCTAATCCCACCTTTATAGGGACCGCAGGCAGAATTATGCTGAATTCTAATGGCGGGTAGTTTAATTTCTGCCCCAGAATCCCGTCGCAGAGATAATTCGGTGGTAAAAATACGATCAGGATCGCGAAAAACCGCTAACTCTGTTTCGGTTAGTTGTAAAATTTTAGCCGCCTGCAATAATCCCTCAAGATAAGCAGGTTTAGCAATATTAGTGGGAGCTAGAGCGTTTTTTAATATAATCATAAGCGGCCAATGCTGCCTTTGCCCCCTCACCAGCAGCGATTACCATTTGTTTATATGGTACCTCAGTTGCATCCCCAGCTGCAAATATGCCCGGTTGGGAAGTATGATTAAAATCGTCAATTATAATTTCTCCTTGGTCATTCAATTTAAGCAAATCGCCTAGCCAAGCTGAATTAACTACATTGCCGATTTCCACAAAAACTCCTTGGACAGACAATTCTCTAATAGTATTAGTTTTAATATCTTTAACAACCAATTGATTCACTAACGGGTCACCTTTAATTTCAGTAGCTACCGTATTAAACACAAACTCAATTTTGGGTGACTGTTTTAATTCGTTAATTTTAATCTCTTCAGCCCGAAATTCTTCTCGACGATGCACTAAATATATTTTGTTGGCAATATCTGATAAAAGTAGCGCCGTATTAATTGCCGCGTTACCTCCACCAACTACTGCCACATCCTTGCCGGCAAATAGGGGAGCATCGCAAGTGGCACAATAGGCTACCCCTTTGCCAATTAATTTCTTTTCGCCAGGTATATCTAAGTAACGGGGTGTACGCCCAAAGGCCAAAATAATTGCCTTAGCTGAATATTCCTGCCCAGAGGCAGTGACTATAGTTAACTGATCTCCCATGGGGATTATTTTATTGACCGTCTCAAATTTGATTTCGGCTCCAAAAGTTTCTGCCTGGTGTTGGAGAGTTTTCATAAAATCTATCCCATCAATTCTAGAAAAACCGGGATAATTTTCAATATTTAAAGCTAGTGCCGTCTGCCCACCCAAATCTTTGGAGATCACTAATGTCTTTAATGCCCTCCTGGACGCATAAACCGCAGAGCTTAACCCTGCTACACCTGCCCCTAAAATTATAAGATCATAACCCATAGAGATATCGCTCAACTTAATAGTATATCTAGTATAACAAAATGGCAGCTTCTAGAAGCTGCCATTTTGAATAATACCGCTTAAAATAATCGATTAAAATTCGTCGCTGTCAGGTTTATCGTCGTCGCTATCGCTAGTCTCTGCTTTCTCATCATCTTCGTCGTTGTCTTCGTCGTCATCTTCGTCGTCCGTGGGGTTATCTACCACGGGGATAGTCTTCTCTTCCATCTCGTCATCATCAGAACCGGGCATCCTCATATCGTCGTTCATGCTACCTCCAAATTATTTATATAAATGCTTGGATATAATTACCTAAAATAATTTAGGCATAACGTTAATTTAGCACAAGATTTTTTACTGTCAATACCCCAAATTAAAACAAGCCCGTACTGATGATGAGCTTGTTTATATTGCCACGAGACAATAACGTGCATAGAAACCTCTGCCAGAAGACTTCTATTTAGTTAGTGGGTGATGGTACAAGTGAACGCACTCCAATACCCGTATATGGGGCATCAGCGTCAATTGACCTTTTATCGGCATGGAAATTACCCGATGAGCCCCAACCTACAAGCAGGTTTCCACCCTGCCAGATAGTTGCAAGCTCAGTTGAGCCAGTGGTATCCGGCCAATTCTTATTGGTTTTATAAAACCACAGCACCCAGGCCAGATAAGCCTTGATATCCATCATTGTCGCCCCCCGTTTGGAAAGCTCAGCATGAATAGATTTTCTAAGCTTCCCCCGACACAACGACAGCGGATCGGTTTCTGTAAGAAACCAACCGCTCTGGAATGGCCCCGAAGACTCAAGGATCTGCTTATTCAACTCAACCCAAGCCAATACCATTTTACTGGCATATTCATTACGCGAGGATTCTGACGGAAGCGCTAGCTCAGTAATTGCCTGGGCCAACTCCTTCAAGCCCACATCGGGATGAATATAGATGGGTATAAAACCAACCGGGACAGCTTTCAGCCAAGGACACGCAGGGATATCGGATTCCTCCCCGTAAATTTCGCGCCAAAAATCTCTGGCAAGATCTTCGACTGGTTTGACTGGTGGTACACCAACTACTAGTGAACCACCCACTGGAGATTCAGCTCCGACCATATTAATTTCCTCCATTGGTAAAGATCACAGTGTTATCAGCACTTTAGATACTTTATAGTATCTTGAACAACATGATTAGTCAACTCAACAGAAACAGAGTAATAATGCCACGAGGGAATGGAATCCATTAGACTAAAAGCCTAATTCAATAGGGCTTCCGCCCTCTTACTGAAAATATATCTTCGATATAGTTTTCAGTCACCCCAGCGGGAAAACAAATGTTTTCCCGACCCCTTTCCTGGGTTCGACTCCCAAGACAATCAAAAACTTGGTCCATGCTTCGTTAAAACTACGCAGGACTCAGTCTTCGCTTTTATTTATTTAATTATGGCGTAAGCCAGGCGTAGCTACTAAAGGTAGCGAAGACTGGTAGCGCCACGGGGAGTCGAACCCCGCTTTCCAGGATGAAAACCTGACGTCCTAACCGATAGACGATGGCGCCTCAACGCCTTACGGCGTAATTATTCAATCTTCACCAATTTATCCAATTTCCAATAAACTTCAAGGATTTATCTTAATTGGTGACATTGGTGTTACATTGGCCAATTGACAATTAGCGAAGCTTGTGGTGGGCCCAGCAGGGCTCGAACCTGCAACCAACTGCTTAAGAGGCAGCTGCTCTACCATTGAGCTATGAGCCCCTCCGGCCCGGAGCTCGCATTAGCGAGCAGGAGGGCCTCCGGGTCGGCGACCCAGAGATTACTATTGTTATCAAATTGTGTGGCAAAGCCAGGCGGAAGCTCCGCAAGGAGCGTAAACTGGTACTCCCGGTAGGAATCGAACCTACACTTTAGGATCCGGAATCCTACGGTCTGTCCATTGAACTACGGGAGCATGTAATCGATACTAAAGTTGGGGTGGCTTAGGGGGATCGAACCCCTTTTGACAGTTCCACAAACTGTTGTCTTGCCATTAGACGAAAGCCACCATGTTAAACTCCTTCGGAGTTAATTTAACCAATCTTCACCAATTTATCCAATTTCCAATTTAACTTCAACTCCTCAATTGGTTTACCGGCACACATTGAATGCTTAGCAATTGTGTGGCAAAGCCAGGCGAAGCTCCGAAGGGAGCGCAGACTGGTACCCCCGGCAGGGATTTCACCCCGTTAAATATGGTCCCCTTGAGAGGAATCGAACCCCTATCGTCGCCTTAGAAGAGCGCTGCTCTATCCGTTGAGCTACAAGGGGGGAATATTTAACGGGGCAAGCCCGCATCAATGCCTTACCCGCCGTCGCTTGGCGTCCTCGCGAAGAATCGAACCTCGATCGAGAGATTAGAAGTCTCTTGTTCTATCCGTTGAACTATGAGGGTATGCTTTGGACGGGCAGGGAAGCTAATGACCTATTTGCAATGAGATTGAACGAAGGAGGAAGCTACAGGGGCATAAATTAACACCTAATATTAATATACCACCTGACGAAGTATTCCTTACTTCGTCATCCTCGCCTCGTCGGGGATCGTATAAATAATTATACGATTCTGGATGCTCCCTTCACTAATTTGCTTCGGCAGAATTAGCGAGGGATTACCAGAATGACGATTTAAGAAAAATTAAAAGAGCTCTGACTAAACGCCAGAGCAGGGAACTTTCGGATCAGGGTATTAGCAAATAGGGGATAAATGGTTAGCTTTTAACATTCGCTTAATCTCTGTTGGCGCCATAATAAAAAATTGTAAAAATCCTAATTGGGATACAGTTAGCTCTTTAAAAGTTTTCTTGGCATTTTTGTTTACTCTTTGTTCACCCCAAACAGGATATACCTCATGCAATAATTCATGGATCAGAGTTTCAACCCGATCATTCACTCCAATACTCTTATTGATGTAAATGCGTAAATCATCAGGCACTATGTAACCCTTCACCCCGCGAGCCTTCCCCCGGCCACGAGCGACATTATCAGTTAAGATTACCTGATACCCTGATTCTAGTAATGTTTTTTTAAGCTTTTCGAACATTTTATGTTTATTTTTGCCAATCAACTATTAAATCTACCTATTTATTTATTATATCATAAATAATTGATCATGTCAATAATTAAAAGCTAGCTCTGGAAGTACCAAACTATACTCTTGGTATTTTGACCTATTCTCTACCCAAATCGCAAACCGAAGCTGAAAGCTGTTTGTGATTTGGAGAGGAGCGGTGGCAAAGCGTTTATGAACCTTGCGAACAGCAAGGCGATAAAGCGGAGGTCCACCGCGACGATGGAGCGGGTCGGGGGAATCGGACCCCCGGCGCCAGTTTGGAAAACTGGGGTATTACCACTATACGATACCCGCACTGGTAAGATCTACTAATCATATTATATGGCAAAATCAGATGTACATAAAATTACATCTGTTTTAAGACGGCCACAGTAATTAGTAATGCGAGCTAGTGGATCAAACTACGCAAGGATTTCCCAGCTTTGAACCGAGGCACCTTGGAAGAAGGGATCCGAATAGGCTTGCCGGTTTGAGGATTAACCCCATTGCGAGCAGCCCGCGCGCTAACACTAAATGTACCGAAGCCGGTAATGGTAACCGTCTTGCCCGCCGCCAAATTGCTTTTGACAGTATTAACAAGAATGTCCATTGATTGAGTGGCTACCTTCTTGGACACATTTGCCTTGCGGGAGATCAGTTCGATAATTTGCGACTTGTTCATATTTTTACCTCTCTTGGATAACTCTATATTAATTGTAAAACACCCCTCTGGGTCTGTCAAATTAGTTTTTTAAACCATCGAAGTAACCTTGTAAAATAAAAACTGCGGCGACTTGATCAATATCTTCCTTTTTTAACGCCTTGCCTAAGGCCGCCAAACTATCACGTGCCATTTTACTACTCAATCTTTCATCAACATATTCTATATCTATTTGTAAAATGCGCGTTACCATATCACCCCACTTGCGCGTGTATTCAGCTTGCTTACCAACTTGTCCAGACATAGTGCGCGGTAAACCAAGGATTAATTTTTTAATTTGCTCACGACTAATAATTGCTGCCAATTCCGATAGGGTAGCGTGATTATTAATTAGTGTTGGCAAACCAACGACCAACTTATTTTCGGTTTCGCCTAACGCTATCCCAATACGTTTTTTACCCAGATCAATTCCCAATATTTTCATTGCTGATGTATGCAAAGTTTATTTTAATATTTCCTTCTAATAGAGGCATCTTTTTGACCCAAAATGGCCAAAGAGTAACCTTGTGTGACAAAATATCCGGTATACTATTAAACAGATTTTCGACACTTACTAAACTTCTATTAGCTAAACTTTCTGACAATTCACTTGTACTAATTTTAGGCGCTACTAAGCCTTCAATAATAACAGTTAGGTCGCTAATGTGGGTGCTAAAATCAGCATTATCTAAATTAATTCGAGCACTCTTAAGTGTTTGCGGAGTTAGCTCTCGGTTAGTCGGGACAATACCAGTAATAGTAGTTTGAATAATATTGTCGAGCTGATTTTTCTCTGACAATAATGTCCAACTACGCACATGAATATCTAAATCAAATTTATCCCGAGCAGTACCAGCGGCGGCCGAAGGCACAACATTAATGATATCATTTTGGATTAGTGCTGGGATTAATTCTTCATTTTTACCAACTTGTTTTTGCAGTTCGGCTTCAGCATCAACAAATACATTTTTGCTAATAGATTCTTGGGCAACTTTGATGTCTTCTTCAGTAATCATCTTAACTTCTGCATCGGTACCGCCGACAAATTGATCTTCATTAACAGCATATACCAGGTCTATCCCCAGAGCACCCAACCCAGGCACGGTTAGTTTGGTCCCGGCTAATAGATTGTTCTTGGTACCGCCTTCTTCTGCCTCTACGCGAATTTTAGCGCGACCGGGAACCAATTTACCACCTGCACCAGCCACTGCCGATGCAATTAACACCTCTTCTGCTGATTTAAATACTTGCTCGTCTGGAGAAAGAAATCTAGTTTGTGCTCTTAACCCCAAAGGGCGACTAGCTTGAGTATAGTTATAAATAGTTATGATACCTCCGGCTTTATTTCCATTATTTTTGATGCCGGTAGAGTCAAAACTTTGTGTAAGCTTTTTTTCAACCACTACAAATCTGCCTTTGAATACGTTTTGGCCAGCGGCATCTTTATCGGTTTTATCTGCCAATACTAATTTAAATTTATGAGAAAAAGCTTCGGCGTTAATTTCTAAATTAATTTCAGCTCGAGGAACTACTAAATAAACAACTACTCCCAAAACAACTAATGACCCCAGCACCCAACCAACCACACCAAGATTACGTGGCCAATCTGCACGTAATTTAATCTTTGGTTTGATTAATGGCACTATCGGTTTAAAAGAAGGTGGTTTAGTTGGCCCCATTTCCTCATCACTAATTACCTCCGACAGGGCGGCTAATGGCCGTGAAATTGGAGCTCTGCGCTTATATTCAATTTTTACTTCACTAGCAGTAGAAGGACTGATTTTGGTTTCACTAGAAGAAACTACAACCGCATTATTTTGAACATCTGTTTTGTTGAGATCTAAATCTTTATACACTGGCATACCTGCTCGTTGGGCTAGCTGGTGACCTTTGGGATCCAACGTCACTATCGCCAACATTTTATTTTGTCTTTGAGTTTCTGATTTAAGAATCTTAAAATTAACTACACTATGAAACAAAACCGAACTTTTCGGGATAACCAATACAACTTCTTCGGCATCCAAACGCTCTATTTTCCCGAGAGTGGAATACAAATCATTGCTAGCGTCTAAATAAATTGCTTTTAGTTTCATTCTGTTAGAGATTTCTGTTAAGTGATAGGTAATGCGACAAATAAATCATAGTGTTTGTTAATCCCGTTAATGTTATTAGTTACGCTATCTCTAACGGGATTCATTTAACCTTGCATATTATTAACTATGCGCCGTAAAATATCTTTTATGGGATCTTTTTTATCTTCGGGTATACAAATTAACTGTGCTAAACCCAATACTGTCAGGTCGCTAGAATCAATTTCTACTTGATTCTGTAAAATTATATCAGATATATCTGCTGGAGAAACCACTGCTGGATATGGTTTTTTAACAAATGGTAGGTGCTCAGCCCAAGCTTTGGTTAATAAAATGTTTTTCACTTCTGGTAAAACAGCCCCCCCACCAGACAGAAATATTTTATTAGGCAAAACATCAAGATGGCTGAATTCATCTAGACTTTCTGCCACTCCACGAACCCAAAGAGCTGCTGTGTCTTTAAGAATTGCTTTGATTTTAGCCTCTGAGCGCTTATCTAATAAGCCATTACTGTAATCAAGCTTAATTTGTTCGGCTCGTTCTGGGGAAACTTTTAAGGCATTGGCTAAATTTTTAGTGTAGGCAGTACTACCTAGTGCAAAATTTTGCATGCCAAAAATTCCACCCTCATTAACTACCGCAATATCAGTCATCCCGCCACCAATATCGATAAAAATCGCACTAAACTCGGGATTATCTACTAATAAACTCTTGGTTAGAGCATAAGGCCCTGCGGCAATACTAGTTAAATTTAGATTCAGATCGTCAGCTAAAGCCTGTAACGCTCCCAAATGAACTAATGGGGCGAAAGCGTTAAAAATACTAAGAGTAATCACTCCTCCTTGGAAACCCAGAGGATGATTAACTTTATAACCATCAATACGAATATCAATAATTGTGGTATTAATTAATTTAATCCCCAACTGAGATTCTTCTTGCTCTTTAGCTACTAAACCTCGAATCTGTTCAAACGCTTTCCACTGGGATTTGTAAATGATGTTTTTAAGCTCATTAGCATCTATTGGTGCTTCAGGCCGAGTGCGATGGTAATGGACTGTAGTCACTAGGCTTTTAACTAAATCACCCGATAAACTAATACCTATTTTTTTAGGTTGTAACCCAGCCTGTTGGATGGCCGCATTTACTGCAGTCTGTACATCTAAAAATGCCCCCGGAATATTAATTACCATGCCTCCTCGCATAGTCCCGCTCTTATGAGGGGATCTACCGCTACCAAAAATGGCACAATGACCATCCTGCTGGCCGCAAACCAAGGCTTTGATCTGTTCCGTACCCAAATCTAAGGCGATATAAACTTCCCCCTGGCGTTTCTCCGCTTTTTTTACTGCAAACCAAGCCATATTTTAATTATTCGATTACAGCTCTAATCCGGCGGATGCCAGCCGAACTGCTTTGTTCTTTGATAATTTTAAACTTGCCTATTTCACCCGTGTTCCCAACATGAGGGCCCCCACATAATTCTTTGGACAATACCTCACTGCCATCTTTATTATATATGGTATATACATTTACCGAATCAGGATATTTTTCTCTGAAGAAAGCAGTGGCTCCCTCAGCCAAAGCTTCTTTGAGAAGTTTTACTTCATGATGAACAGGTAAGTTATCAACAATACGTTGATTAACCCACTCTTCTATGTCGCATTTTTCACTGTCAGTGAGTGGACGAGCAAAGGTAAAATCAAATCTTAATCTTTCGGTGTTAAGATCTGAACCAGATTGTTTAACCCCATCCCCCAAAAACTTCATTAACGCAGTATGGAGTAGGTGAGTAGCAGTATGATAGCGCATTATAATTTGTTTATCTGTGGCACTTACTTCCGCCCCTGAGGCTAAACCATGCCCACCAAACTTCTTTTCCACACCTGCACGAGAAACATCTTGATGTTTTTTAAAAGCCGTTTCAAAATCAGCCTCGAATTGTGCTTCGTTAAGTTTTTTACCAGTTTTCAACGCTTCTTCTTTAATTACATCAATAGGAATTCCATACGTAGTGTATAAATCAAAAGCAACAGCGCCATCGATTATTTGGGAACTAGATATCAACTTATCTAATTCATGTTTGCCTTGAGTAATAGTCTTAAGAAACTTATCTCTTTCCAATTCAGCAAATTGGAGAATATTGCGTTCCTGTTGGATTAATTCAGGATAAAATTCACCATACCAAGAGGTGATAGAAGTAATGATCTCAGCAAAACCAGCCAGAGCTTCTAATTTGTCTAGATATAAAATTGCCCGGCGCAATAACCGGCGCAACAAATATCCTTGTTCTTTATTGCTGGGTTGGATATGGTCAGCTAATAAAAATACACTGGCGCGTAAATGATCAGCAATAATTCGAGTTGACCGATCACTACCAATATCAATTTCTGGGGTATGATCATGAATTTTATTGATAATAAATTGGAAAGCATCGATGTCATAAACTGAGTTAGCTTCCGGTGTAAGCGCAACCACCAATCTCTCTAATCCCATGCCAGTATCAATGCCAAGACCATCGGAAGTTGGTTGTAACACACCTGCACTTGTGCAATAAAATTGATTAAACACAATATTCCATATTTCTATACCATCAATATAAAATTCTACTGTTGGCCCACAAGGTCCTTCGCTACCAGTTGGCCCCCAAAAGTTATCGATATCCGGTTGGGCAACAATTTGGATCAATCCTTGGTTAGATAAGCTCTGTAGCGTATCTTTGGCTTCATCATCTGGAAATGTACCTGCACGATTACCGTTATAATAACTGGCCATAATTCTGTTCGGATCAATATTAAGCCAATCAGATGAAGTTAAAAATTCCCATCCCCATAAAATAGCTTGTTTTTTGCTAACTTGGTTGTTAAAAGAAAAATTACCTAACATTTCAAAAAAAGTCAGATGAGTTTCATCGCCAACTTCATCAATATCAGAAGTACGAAAACATTTTTGAATATTAACAATCTTGTCACCATACGGAGAGGGGACACCAATATAATAGGGTTTGAACTGTTGCATACCCGCTGTAGTAAATAACACAGAAGCATCATGTTCTGGCACCAGCGAAGATGATGTCACAAATTTATGTTGTTGAGCTATAAAAAATTCGACAAATTTTTTTCTTACTTCTGCATAATCCATTAAATAGTGTTTAATAATAACCCCACTAGAATCATTATAAAAATTCCGCCATGGTAGTGCAAATTTACCTACAACAAAAAGCGCCACTAGGGCACTCTTTGTTGATTCTAAGAATCTACTTACTTTTTTTTACGACGGACAGTTTTCCTTTTCTTAGGAGCTGCCTTTCTCTTTGCTACCTTGCGCTTTTTGGGAGCCTTCCTTTTCTTGGCTACCTTTCTGCGAGCAGGTTTTTTGGCAGCAGCCTTTTTGACCGTCTTTCTGCGACGCTTCACAGCCATTGCACCCTCCTTGGGTTTATTAATATTATTATTAAATGTTGCGAGTATTACACAACAACTAAAATTATAAAGATTGTAACAGAAACTTGCAATAAGAAAATATATATTTTGCAACAAATTTTTTATTTTTAAAAAACTCCCACTACATGAGTGGGAGTTTTGTTTGAAAAATTATGCGCGATTATTTTTTATTCCTTATCTTTACCACTAGATTTGTTTTCATTTTTTTCTTCAGTCGTTACATCACTATCTTCTTTCTCAGCAGTAGCTTCAACAGAGGCAACTGCTTCAGCTTCTGGTACTGCTATTTCAGCTTCTTCCGCCGCTGGAGGTGCTACCACCACAATAGAATCTTCCAAATTATCTAAAACTTCTACCACATTACCAATGGATAAGTCTTTCACAATAACTGCGTCATCAATATTTTCTAGTTTAGATAAATCAACTATAATTTCGTGTGGTAAATCTTGTGGCAAACATTCAATCTCAATTTCATTTTTGTTTGTTACTAAAATTCCACCAAAATTTTTGACTGCTGGTGCTTCGCCTTCAAAATGCAAAGGTACCATCACGCGCAACTTCTCACCAGCCCGAACTTTGTAAAAATCAATATTCAAATACTCTCCCTTGTCCGGGCTAACTTGCACATCTTTAATCAACACCATGTATGGAGTAACGCCAGCAACATTCAAATTAATTAATGTAGTTTCCCCAGCTTGCTTATAGATTTTATGAAAATCAATTAACTTAACCGACAGAGAAGTAGGATCAATACCCTTGCCGTAAACAACAGCAGGGACATCGCCTTGCGCTCGGATTACTCTGGGAGATAATTGGCTCTCCCTGGGGGAAGCAATAAGATTAAGTTGTTCTGTAAGTTTATTCATTCTGTTAGGAGCAGACAATGCCTTCACTTCTGCTATTTATAGATATAGTGGTTATTTAACTAATTAATACTCTTAACATAACTGAAGATCTAAATATATACTACTAGTCACTTCTAATGGGGTAAACAGGTAATATTAGATTAACATAGGCTACTATACCTTAAAAAACCCTGCCAAAGCAAGGTTTCCCATTTATAATCTGATTAACTAAAAATTATCTGGTTAAAAATTGATCAAAATCATCAACCGTCTGATCTAAAGCGGCATGAATATCAATTACATCATCATGGTTGATTTTGCGACAAATCGATTCCTCTTGATCTGACAATAATTTACGTGTTTTAATAACCTGCTTTTCGATGCCTTCTCCAGATAGGATATTGCCGTCACTAGTAGCTACTGCCACACTAGCAAAAACAGGGGTGCTACACTTATGGCAACGTAAATGCAAAAAAGTCATGGTCTCCATTTGACCAAGATAATGAATGTCATCAAGAAAATAAGCTGAAGAACAGTTAGGGCAACGCATAACATCTTGTAGATTGGCGACTAACTTCTCAAACTGTTGTTCATTCATTTTGTTTTTGTTTTAAATCTCCTACAAATTACTTTATCGTACCATTTTATTACGATAATGTCAACTCTATTTTAACTTGTGGGGCAAAAATACAGTCCTGATCAGGATAATCATTATCACTCCAACTAAAGCTAAGCAAATTAGTTTAACCCAAGCTCCGGCTAACAAAGCCGCTACCCCAAAAGCAATTGAAGTAAGCAAAATGAGTTTAACTACTACGGGGTGAGACACCCCCGCCGCTAATAATCGGTGGTGAAGATGCTCTCGATCAGGAGAAAATGGAGATCTACCTTGGCGCATTCGGCGCCAACCTGACCATAGTAGATCCAAGATGGGGAATCCTAAGATGAGACTAGCTGTGGCCAATTTACCCCCACTAATAATTGCTAATGCCCCAATTAAAAAACCCAATAAGTTACTGCCGGAATCACCCATAAAAATTTTGGCAGGATACCAATTCCAATACAAAAAACCACTAACAGCTCCAAACAATAACACGGCCATCAAGGCCATTTCTGGTTGGTTAACAACCAAAAACAAACTTAGCCAAAATAACACAACAGCAAAAATACTCGTCATCCCACCTGCCAAACCATCCAAACCATCCAATACATTAATAGTATTGATGGTTAAAAACAACCATCCTGCGCTAACTAACACATCTAACCCATTAGGAAAAACTATTACTCCGCCCATGGGATTATTAATTTGTTCAACTCTAATACCAAAATTAATTGCTAGACCAACAGCAATAATTTGGATGGCAATCTTAATCCAAGCCGGCAGGGGATAAAGATCATCAGTCAATCCCATGATAAAAATTATAGTCGCCCCGATTAATAAACCGATGCGGGGCAGGTCCAAAGGCACAAAAATAATAAATCCAATCAAAAAAGCTAAATAAATAGCGATGCCACCTAAACGTACCTTAGTACGATCATTGTGTTGCTCAATTTTACCTCCACCATGCCAACCATATTTAATACCCATGATTTTCACCAACCAAGTTAGCCCCCAACTTAAGCCTCCCGCAATCAGCAAGGGAGCAATGAAATTAGCCCAGTTAACTTGGATGAGATTAAACATGCCAGTTAGTACTTAAATTAATAATTTGATCAATATCATCATCGGAAGTAGTTTTATTTTGTTTGGTAACACCGCAATTTAAACATTTATGGGTTAGGACGTATCCGCCCTGTTTTAATTCAACCCCTACGGGCGCCATTAGCCCCCCACACGCATTAGCTCGGTCTCCTGGCACATCATCTACATGTTTACTATACAAACATTTAGGGCAATGGTTAGTATAGCCTGTGCCCGCCACTCTCTGTCCGCAGTTCTCACAGACAAAATCTTCTTTGGTTTTAATAAAGTTTTTCCTATCCATCAGTAGTAATTTGGAGTTGTTGCCCTGATAAAATTACTTTAATTGTACCATCTTGATCGGTGCGATAAATTTGAGCACCCACCTCCATAAGACGTTGTAATGTTTCTGGAGCCGGATGACCATATGAATTCTTACCCACAGAAATAACAGCTACGTCTGGGTGAATGCTTTGTAAAAATGCTTGAGTTGATGAATATTTACTGCCATGATGACCAACTTTGAGTATTTCTGCCCTTAAACCAGGATATAGTGCTACTAAATCATTTTCCACATCAGCATCGATATCGGCAGTTAGCAATATCGTATGTTGTCCATAAATTAAGTTGGCAACTGTAGAATTAGCATTATCGCTATTGTTAGAAAAATCCGCATCCGGCAATGGCCACAAAGTATCCCAAGTAACTTCACCCCAGGTATAATCATCAGTGGAATCTGCATAATTAATTTTTTGAGCATTAGCTATGACATTCTCCCACGTTTTAGCAACAACAGTATCACCATAAAATGACGGCGTTAATATTTCTGCTACACGATAATTTTGTAATACGCTAATTAATCCCGTGATATGATCAGCATCCAAATGAGTCGCTACTACTAGATCCAACTCACGATCCCAGATGGGCAATATCTGCCCCAAGGCAGTTAACACTGTATTGTCTGGACCACCATCAATTAAGATATCTTCTCCGGTTGGTAATTGAATTAAAATCGCATCGCCTTGGCCGATATTAAGAAAATTTATCTTTAGTGAAGTCGGGTCAGCTTGTACTACTGACTGCCAAACCAAGTAATTGAGTAGACCTAAACTAATGATGAGGCCTAAACTGACGATGACTGTACGAGACATAGTACCAAATTAAAATTCCCAATATAACCATATAATATAAAACTAACCACCAACCAGCTTGTATTTCTAAGTTTATGCTAGCCCAAGACAAATTTTTCATATATTCGGCCACCCCAACCATTAGCCGTAATGGTAACCAAGCTAACCAACCCAACACACTGCCTAAAATTGGCCAGATCATTCCACCAACTACCGCCCAAAAGCCTAACAACATAGCCAAGGGTACTAATGGCACGACTAAGACATTAGTTAGCGGAGCAATTATAGAGATACGGCCAAAATTAATCATTATTATTGGCGTAACCATAATTAAAGCGGCTAAAGTTGGAATAACTAGATTGTTTATCCAGTTAAATTTAGTTTTGTTAAAACTAACTAGGAAAGGACTGAAGTATATTATCCCGACAGTAGCCAAAAAAGATAACTGAAAACCAATATCACCAAATAAAATTTTGGGGTTAGCTATTACCATCAGTGCCGCAGACAAAACTAATGAAACTGAAATATCAGACAAGCGGCCAAACAAACCTGCAGATAAAATAATCATCCCCATTAGGCCAGCTCTTACTGCTGAAGGTGCCGCCCCAGTTAACAATACAAACAGCCAAATTGCGACGATAGCAACAGTCAGGCGCATTGACCAAGGCAACCACCGCAACAAGCCCAAAACCGCACCAGCTACTATACTGATATTAAAACCTGACAAGGCAATGATATGTGTTAGACCAGCCGTATTAAATCCATCAATAATTTGTTTGGGCAGAGTTGCACTAACCCCCAACAACAACCCAGCCAATAAACTGGACGCCGGTTCAGGCATAATTTGGTCAGCAATGTGTAAAAAATAATGCTTCAGTTGATATAGCCAGCGCCAAAGTAAATTGCCAGCAAATTCTTGTTTGATATTAATATCCGGATAATCACATGTTGCATAGATATTAAAACGACCTAAGTATTTAGCATACCCAGATACATCATTGCCCTTAGTAGAATTTACTTTGCACGTGATGGCTATGACATTTCCATAATTATATTCTGGGTAACGGCTATTTTTAATTAAAACTTTACCCGACATCGCCGGCTGTTCATCAGATGACTGCACAATAACAGTAAATTTTCTAGAACCCAGAGTAATTTGCGGGTCATCAATAATTTGCCCCATAAAAGTTATGGTTTGCCCATGATAATTACTAATATCATCTTGAGGTATTGGCAAAACAGTTACCAAACGCCAATTGCCTAGTACTGCAAACAAGCTAACCCAAATTATTAGCGCAACATACCGATGATATTTTGCCCAAAACAATCCTAAGCAAACTAGCGCTACCACAAAATAGACCCCAATTTGCCAAGAGGGGATCAACCACCACTCACCAACCGCCACACCCGCCAAAAATCCTATGCAAGCCGAAATAGTATATAGTCTCCCTCTTGCCATATCTAAATTATACCAACTGCTTTCTCTTAAACGCTTACGGCTCAACGGCTCATCAATGAGCCGTTTAATTTTATTGTTTTATAAGATTCTGGAGTCGCTCTATAAGCTCCCCAGAATGACATCCTTTTGTTAGTTGAGCATGCATTTGTTTTCTAACCCCATTGGCTCCGCCCCAGAAGGGCTCTGCCCTGGAGGGAGCAAATTGCGTTATCTGGTAAGTCTCCTGACCGAGCATTGGAGCCCGAGTGTTTTTGTGTTTAGCTCCAGCCCTTGGAGTCCGAGAGTACTGAGCCAATAAAATTGTTGCTGCGGAGCCAACTGTTCGAAACGTTAGTGAGTTTGGCGGAGCGGAAAGACATATTTTATAAGGCGAATAGCGAGGACGACGGGCTGGGACTTTGGTGTTACCTTTCTAGAAAGGTAACAAAAGAGATTCTGGACACTCTTCAAGAGTGTCAAAACTACTACAACAAATACTCTAATTTATTCTGATTATGTTCCGCCAAAGTCTTGGCATAATGCGTAATGCCTTCGTAGTCAGTTAAATAATAATAGTAGTCATGATCGGCAGGCTGAAGAGTTGCTAAAATCGCCGCTAAACCTGGATTACAAATAGGTCCTGGCGGCAATCCTGCATAGCGCCGAGTATTGTAAGGCGAATCAACACTCAAATCATCTCGGGTTAAGGGATCTTTCCAATTATTAATGATATATCTGACGGTAGCATCAACGTCTAAGCGCATACCCAGTTTGAGACGATTATAAATTACTCCAGCTACCAATGCCATGTCTTCGCTAGTTTTTACTTCGCGCTCTACTAAAGAAGCTATAGTAATAACCTCGTATAAATTTTTATCGCCTAACTTGGGCTTGATATCAGTATTGTATTTGCTGTTGAAATTATCCAACATTTGCCGAATGGCAAGAGTAGGATCGCCCTTAATGAACCGATAAGTATCTGGGAACAAAAATCCATCCAAGGATTTTTGACCATTGGGTCTGGTTTTTAAAAATTCATAGTCGGCTGGAAAATCACTAGCGATGTTAGTAAATTCATCAGCATCAGCAATATTTTTTTGCCCAATTTGTTCGGCAATCTGCGCCAGAGTATAACCTTCAGGAATAGTCAAAGTCACATTGGTAGTATCGCCACTGGCAATTAGATCAGCAATTTTAACTAGACTATCTTTGGTAGAAATTTCATAAGTGCCGGGCTGAACTACAACCTTACCAGATATTTTGAGATAGACTTTAAAAGCCCAGACTGAAAGAATCAAACTCTGTTCTTCCAGCCGACGCGCAATCGAAGTTATACTTTCGGCTGATTGTACGGTAAATAATTGGGGTGTGCCCGCCCGACTAATTGGCGCTAACAACCAAAAGTAAGCCGCTAACACCAGCCCAACAACTAATAGAGACGAAGCCAAATATGCCCACCAGAGTCGTTTCATGATAAATCTATTTTACCATCAAAAAACCCCTACTAAATTAGGAGTTTTCTGATAATAGTCATTGATTAATGCCGATCGAGAAGTTCTTTTAGCGCGATCACAATCAACAAAACTGGCCAATAAACCAAAACCTGCATCGACAAGAAACCTAGATTGGTCCCTAATAAAATAAATCCAACCAAAACTAACAACAACAGATAAAACCAATCGTTGAATATACTCATTCCTCCAGTCTTTTTCATTAAACCCTCCTTAAATTGTTAACCTAATAATTTTAATGCTTGTTTAACTTTTTCTTCTAACTCCAAACTGGGAACAATTTGACGCAAAGCCGAACGGATTTCATACATATTATAACCTAATCCACTCAAAGCTTTGATAACTTCTTCGGAATTATGACTGCTTTCTACAAAACCCACATCAGCAATTTTACTTTTTAGCTCTAACATAATGCGTTCGCCGGTCTTTTTACCAATCCCGCTGACAGCAGTAAAGATGGCATTGTCGCCGCTACCAATCGCCATGCGCAACTCCTCAACTTTACCAGCTGAAAGAATTGCTATAGCAATTCTTGGCCCTACGCCGGATACGCCGATCAATAAATTAAATAATTCTAACTCGGCGGCAGTTAAAAACCCATACAAGCTTTGACTATCTTCTCTGACGACTAGTTGGGTAAACAACTGGATAGGATCAGCAAGATGAGTGTTGGCAATTACATCACTCACCACAGATATTTTATAACCAATCCCGCCGGTTTCTACTACCAGATGGTCAATCCCTTTATAGATAATATTTCCTGAAACTCTCGCAATCATAGTTATTCTATTATTGAAATATTTTCATCAATTTGCATGAATGCTTGATTATCTGATATCCGTAAAACCTTTAAGCCAGATTCTTGTTCAAACTTATCGATAATTTCTCTTTCTTCATTGGTATAATGCGGGGCAATAATAACATGGGTTAAATTTAATCCAGCGAATTCCGTCATCCCCACATCATTGGGATCCCACGGACCAGCAATAGAGATATTCGGGCCAGCCGTTACAGTACTAGCACTTACGCCCACATACACCTTGCCTTGTTGTACTAAATCTTTAACCACCTGATCGAATCCCGATTCTCTCAAGCGATGTATTAGATAAAAAGTATTCCCCCCGGTAAAATAAACCACATCTACGATTCCTTTTTCTTCAGGAGAAAGTGACCGATCGAGATTATAGATAATCAGATTCTCTGATCTAACTCCTGCCTGTAGCAACTCTTCTTTGCACTTATTGGCATAGAACTTCTCATGCTCTGTGACTGCTGCAGTCGGTATAAATAGCACTTTTATATCCGCACTAGGTTTACTAACTAATTTCAAAAACTCCTCAGCAATCTTTGTGTTAGTAAAGCCATCCGATGTCAGTAGTAGTTTCTTCATATCCTTATTCTAACCTCTCACAAGAAAACCCCTTGATTTTAAACGGCTCAACGACATTCCTCGTTGAGCCGTTATATCCCTACTGTCATTCCCGCGTAGGTGGCTTCCGGCTCTGGACCTCTGGTTCGGACCTCCGGTTCGGACCTCCGGTTCGGAGAACCTCAAGGTTCGGAGAAGAACCTCTCTCAGAGTCAGAGACTCAACCGAGTCGGAGACAAGGTTCGGAGAAGAACCTCCGGTTCGGAGAAGAGCTACCAGCTCGGAGAGGAACCCAGACAAAAAGATGAGAAAGAAATGTCAAAACATTACATTCAAACAATATTGAGTAGAATTACTTACTTAATTACGTAATTAAGTAAGTAATTCTATTATATGAATATACGAAAAACGCCCCGATGTAACATCGGGGCGTAGTAAGTTTAAAAACAAAGGAACAAAAGTGGAAAACCTGCTTCCGACAGATGGCAGATGGCAGATCAAGCGATAAGAAACGCCGATGGTACCCCACTATAGACGCTTTTCTCACAGCACCGGTGCATCCCCCGAGCAATTCCGTTGTCTTTGCCACTGGGGAAAAAGGAAAGAACATTGTTAAAGACTTGTTCTTCTATACTGGAGGAGGGCGTCGGGTCGGTTTCCTCATCTCCCGCACACGTTATCCACAGATGACGATAATCTCCCTGGATTCGCTCCGGATGCGTCAAGAGCATGCATCCGACAGCAAAGGCTCCAAGAGCAAACTCGTCGGACCTGCCACTATGACGAACGTACCTAGCAGAACGATCGATATGTCTCAGCCCGAATTGGGCCGGAACTATCAGGATGTCACTGTCACTCGGCTGATTCTCGCCGAGTTTGGCGAACATTTCAGCCGAGCGCTCGTTCTGCCGGAAGCAATCAGGAGTCAGCCGGCGTTCCCAAGAGTTATCCAACCGCCGGGTGGCAGCGATCGCAGCCAAAACCTTCTCAACTGCCTCTCCGTAGCTGGAAGCGACTCTCTCCCAGCGTGGGATGGCGAACCATCCCTCGGCCCCCTCCGGCAATGTGAGTGTCGACAGCGTCTCAACGAACTCAAGGGCGCCGGAAAATGCGAGCGGGAAGTGGCTACACAACCTGCTAATTTGATCTGTCACAGGCCGGATCGCATAATCGTCGGGGTAAATGTACCCATGGACAACCGCAACTTCCTGAATAATCTTCTCTACCGCCCTCTGAAACTCGCCGCCCCGCTCAATAAGCCGCTGGGCCTGGTTCCCCTTAAGGTCCATCTTATTGAATACAGCCTCAAAGAGACCCACAATGTGGCGACCTTGAGAGTCTCGGGATGTGATCGATGTCATCGTCATCATCCTCCTTTGCGTTTATGCTCGCCAGCAAGATTACCAGATTATCAATGTATTTTTAACTTACCACAAAATCCGCTCCCAGTCAAGAGTTTTCCCTATCCCAGTCCTGATTTTCCTGCTCCTAACCCAGGCATTGGAGTCCGAGCGATAGGTATCCCAAAAATTACCGCCGTGGAGTCGGTAATACCGGCGAGAACAGAAAGGTAATTTTTGGTTAAATACCAAGTGAGGACGACTGCCTGGAATTTCTGGTTACTCTTTTAAAAGAGTAACAAAAAGTTAAAGATCACTTTCAAAACGACCCTCCGTCGCATAAGCTATGGCGGGCTGTCGCCAGATTCTTCTCCGCCCGCCGGCGGAGGGAATCCAGACAAAAAAAGCAACAAAAATTTTTCTTTTTCTGTCTGGATCCCGGATCCTGACTTGCCTACGGCAATCCGGTCCGGGGATGACGAACAAGATAGTGCACCAGTCTACGCTATAGCGTTAACTCGTGCACAATGGGTATGTAGTATGAAATATGCGACCGTTGTATTTCATATCACTTATATTATCGAACACATACAGATGTATGATGAATGGCACAAACAGCGATAGCCAACGCATCGGCGGCATCATCTGGTTTAGGAATATTTTGCAATTTAAGAATAGTTTTTACCATTCTCTGCATTTGCTGTTTGTCGGCTTTGCCATAGCCGGTCAGAGTTTGTTTAACTTGCAGAGGAGTATATTCCGCGATTTCCAAATTATGTTTGGCGGCCGTGACCAAAATCACTCCGCGGGCTTCGGCTACCGCCATCGCCGTAGTGATATTTTTGGTAAAAAACAATTTTTCAACTGCTAAAACATCTGGCTGATATTTTTTAATTAAAATCTCCAGCGATTTTTGGATGGTCAGCAGTCTTTCTGCCGGGGGAATGCCTTTAGAAGTGGTGATACAACCACAATCAATATATTCAACTTGCCCTTTAACATCTTTGACTACACCAAAACCAGTCGTAGCCGTACCTGGATCTAATCCTAAAATAATTTTATTCATTATCTCCATTTTACTCCATCCTGATATCTACCACTTTTTTTCAAACAAGCCATTGAAGGAGAGGCGTCTTTTGTTTTCTAATCCCATTGAGCAAATTCAGTCCGCCAGCCGGCGGAGCCAATAGTAAAATTGCCCGGTCTGGATGAGCATGTTTGACGACGAATGAACATGAGGAGGAGTTTGCGGTTAAATCCAGAAAGGGCAATTTTAGTTTTTGGCTGCTGAATTTGGGAATGGGCCCGCCTTTGGGTACCACCCGTTTGGCGGCGCAAATGGGTGGTAAAACAATTTAGGGTTGCTTTGGAAAGCAACAGATTCTTCTTCACCAGCTGGCGGACAGGATGACGGGTTAAAAGGTAGCCCCTCGACTCCGGTCCGGGATGACGGGGATAAGGGTCTCTACTCTAATTTCGCCAAAACTTCGTCGGGTACATCCAGAGAGCTATACACTGCGCTGACATCATCGTGATCTTCCAAATTATCTAAAAGATTTAATACGCGTTTAGCCAGGGCTGGGTCAGAAATAATGGTTTTGTTTTTAGGCACCAACCCAATTTCACTATCTTCAACTTTATATCCAGCTGATTCAAGTTGATTTTTAACTTTATCTAATAATTTAGGATCAGTATAAACTTCTATAGTATCGCCGGAATCTGCAAAATCACTAGCTCCTGAATCAATAATGGCTAATTCTAACTCATCTGCGCCACTAGCGGGTTTAGTCACATACAAAACGCCTCGGCTATCAAACTGCCAAGCTACCGAGGTGCCAAAATTGCCACCAGCTTTAGTAAAAATATTGCGCACATCCGATACAGTCCGATTTTTATTATCAGTCAGTGTTTCAACTATCACCCCTACATTGCCCGGAGCTAGCCCTTCATAAATTATCTCTTCTAGCCGGCTGGCTTCTTTATCCTGCCCACTGCCTTTTTTAATGGCTTTATCAATAGTGGCTAACTGCACATTGGATGATTTAGCTTTTTGTATTGCTAATTTCAACTTAAAATTCATGGTCGGGTCGGGTCCGCCCCTAGCCGCCACTTCAATAATTTTGACTATTTTGGTAAACAAAGCCCCACGCTTAGCGTCCAGCGCGCCTTTCTTATGTTTAATTGTTGACCATTTGGAATGCCCAGACATAGTAAAAATCCTTTATAGGCTTAGTATATCAAATTAAAGTAAACCCCAGAGCAGATTAAAAATTATACGCTGATTATATGCCAAACTAGGACTTTCTATAATCACCGCTACCAATTCAGTGGGATCTAACGATATCATAGACACTTTATTGCCATAGATATTGATTTCGGCTTTAATAGGGAATTTTTCTAAAGAAACTGTTTTGGCAATAAATAATTGATTAGCTTTACCAGGATAATATTTACGCAAATATTGCTTAACCATTGGCTCGTCGGGCCCGATTACTTTAGTCACAATACCAGTACGCGCTTTTTGTTTGGTAAACACATTAAGATAGTTACCAAAGATAGCTTCTAATTTACTGGCTACGCTATAGGATAGAATTTCTTTATGGTCGCCTCGAATCTGATCCATAAAAACTTCTTTTATACCAAGCTTCCCTTCAAAGAAACGCACAGTTGGTTTCACCCCCGCACTACCCAATAAAGATTCTAGCTCTGGCTTGAGGTGGTGGAAATTATGCAATAAGCCTTCCCAGTTGGATTTTTGGGCAACGAGATATTCTTCCAACTCGTTAATACCAGCGGCAGAGTAATGTAGTTTTTTCTTTTGCTCCGAGCGCGCCACTAATCCTTTTTCAATCAGATTATCCAGAATATCGTAGGTCGTGCCTCGATTAACCTTAGCCCGCTTGGCAATAGGGGAGACCGGCGCATCGCCCAATTCCACTACCGCCAGATAAACTGCCTGTTCCTTGGCACTTAAACCGATCTCCTCTAATAATCTGGTGATATTACGAACCATATGAGAATCTTTTATTTTGTAGGTTTGAACCTACATTTAGTATAGCATATCTGTTGATTATATGCAATATAAGGTTACAAATTAGCAATTATTAGCTCCCAGAGCGTAGAAAGTTATTGACAGAAGCTGTTTTCAGGAGTACACTTAGGCTGTTAACAATTCATGAGGAGAGAATACATAAAAGCGGCTAGGAGATACCTCTTCTCGTTATAGATATAAAGATATCTTTATCAGAGAGAACAGATATCTCCTAGCCGCTTTTCCTTAAATAAGAAAAGTGAGCACATTAAAAATTTGATCTTCCCCGCCCAGAAAATGGGCCGGGATTCTCTGGGAGGAGAAAAATGGATTACGTCTCAGGTCTCAGTCTAGGATGGATGCTAATCATTGTTATCGTGGGGCTCGTTGTCCTATTTACATTAGGGATGACGAATTCTGGGTTATCAGCACCCGAAACCGCTGGTTGGCTATTCAATTTGGGATGTTTTGGGATGACAGCTGTATTGGTTCTAGCTATTGTCGGCACCGTATTAGGTGTCAATAGTAGCCAGGACAATGAACTGGCAGCGGAATTGTCCCCACTCTGGGCGAGCGGTGACATCAGCGCAGTACAGACTTATGTGCAGAAGTCTTATGGCGCTTTAAATGGTGGGGCCCAATGGGACTGGCCAATTGGACTTGTCCCCCCACCGACCCAAACAGAAATTATCTGGGTTGACGAGGGATATAGAGTGTTGAATACACTCTCATACACTCCAGACAACGAACGTGCCACCTGGCACTTTCGGAATTTGACAGCTGTTGAATCATCCCTGCTAAGACAGGGGGAAGTCACAGCCAGTGATATTATCCATAACGCCTCTATCTACAGCCCACCGGAATAATCGGTGGGCTTTTTTATTACAAAATAATGCGGTAGGTTATATTAGAAGGAACGGAACAGATTCTTCGACTACGCTCCCGCCGTCGCCAAAAGGCTATGGCGGGCTTCGCAGGATGACGATGGGGTAGAATAGTAGTTATGGCGGATTTATTAGACAAGTTGAACCCGGAGCAGATTAAGGCGGTCAAGACTACCGAAGGGCCCATATTAATTTTGGCTGGGGCAGGAAGTGGCAAAACTAAAACTCTCACCTCGCGGGTAGCTTATTTAATCCAAACCAAGAAAGCCAACCCCAGCGAAATCTTAGCCGTAACTTTTACTAATAAGGCGGCCGGAGAGATGAAACAAAGAATTATGCATCTTTTGCGCCTTAAATCAGATCGCGCTTTTCATATCAGCACTTTTCATTCACTATGTTCGCGGATTTTGCGCGCCGAAATCCAACACTTAGGCAGAAAACAGAATTTTACTATTCTAGATACCAACGACCAAATCACTGCCATCAAACAAGTAATGCGCGAATTAGATATTGATTTACAACAATATGCTCCGGCGGCTATTTTGAGTTTTATTTCTTCAGCCAAGAACGAATTAATTGAAGCCGAAAATTACAGCGAGATGGCCTATGGAAACTTTCAAAAAATCGTGGCCAAGATCTACCCTCGCTACCAAGAAATTTTACACAATAATAATAGCTTAGATTTTGACGACCTGCTAATGTTAGCGGTAAAATTATTCAAAAATAACAAAGGTGTATTAAAAAAATACCAAGATAAATTTAAATATGTACTAGTAGATGAATATCAGGATACTAACACCTCCCAATATCAATTAATTAAAATGTTGGTAGCCAAACATAAGAACATTTTTGTGGTGGGAGATGACTGGCAATCGATTTATAGTTGGCGCGGGGCTAATTACCGCAACATTTTGAATTTCCACAAGGACTATCCCAAGGCTAAAACTATTAAGTTAGAAGAGAATTATCGCTCAACTCAAACCATTCTTAATGCCGCCGCCGCTGTTATCGCCAGTAACAAACACCGCAGTGATAAAACCTTATGGACTAACAGAGGCAAAGGGGAAAAAATCACTATTAAACAAGCATTTAATGAACAACAGGAAGGGGAGTGGGTTATCCATGAGATTTTGCGCCAACGCAGTCTCAACCCCAGAGCAGAATTTAATGATTTTGTGATTTTGTATCGCACTAATGCCCAATCCCGCGTTTTAGAAGAAGCTTTTTTGCGACATAACTTGCCTTACCGAATTATTGGCGGGACCAGATTCTATGATCGTAAAGAAATCAAAGATGTTTTAGCTTTCCTGCGCATTATTGCCAATCCAGCCGATAATCTAAGCTTAAAAAGAATTATTAACTTGCCTCCGCGCGGGGTAGGAGAAAAAACTTGGCAGGAATTAGTTAAACACGCTAACAACCAAAATCTCCCAATTAGCGAAATATTATTAGATGCGCCGGTTGGATCTAAGGCAAAATTAGAATTGAGCAAGTTGGGTGGCATCATTGCTAACGCCAGAAACACCAAAATAAACCTAGGTAAGTTGTTTGATTTATTAATTGATAAAACTGGCTATCTCAAATGGCTGGATGATAAAACAATTGAAGGCGAAACTCGCATAGAAAACGTCAAAGAATTAAAAAGTGTTATAGAAAAATACAACATTTTGGATATTGAAATATCTTTACCCACATTTTTAGAAGAAGTCAGCTTAGTCCAAGATATCGATCAATATGATAACAACGAAAATGCGGTTAATTTAATGACATTACATTCTGCTAAAGGCTTAGAATTTGATTATGTCTTTGTGGTAGGGATGGAAGAAAATCTTTTCCCTCATTCACGGAGTATTTTAGATGAAAGTGAGTTAGAAGAAGAGCGTCGGCTTTGTTATGTTGGGATGACTAGAACCAAACAACAACTCTACCTATCCCATACTATAGAGCGTACTATCTATGGTTCAACTTCGACTAGCACCCCTTCTCGTTTTATTGATGACATCCCCAAAGAATTAATTAACACCACCGGGGAAGATGCCCCAGCCGAAAAGATTACCAAGCTAAAAGTAAAAGTAGGTGATTGGGCAGAACATAAGCATTTTGGAGTTGGTAAAGTGTTAGCCATTGATAATACTGAGGTGGTGATAGCTTTTAGCCAATTTGGCATTAAACGTCTAGCTCGAAATCTAGCCCCCTTAAAAAAATTAGCTATTACTGACGATTAAAGTTGCCAGTGCGGTATAATAACAAGTGATTTAACCTATCTCATATAGAAGGAGGTAGTTTGGTAGTTGTAAAAGAGCGCCATTCGGCTTCGCCATTAAGTGTCAGGTCCCTGCCTAAAATAGCTGCTTTTGCCATGCTAATTATTTTGATTTACCTAATGGGGATCTTACAAGCACACTCTTTGACCGAAAAAGATATTTTTGTCACTATTAATGGCCTAACCGAAACTTATCCCACAACCAGCAAAACCGTTGGGAAATTTTTGGCAGAAATCGGTATCCCCAGCAATCAAATCGTGGCAGTTGCTCCACCGCTTGGCGCAAAATTAAGTGTTGAAAGTATGGTAATGGTGGAAACTAAACCAAAGTTGCGCGATGCGATTGTAGCAGCTAATTTCAGTTCTACGGTCAAGGCAGTTGAAGCAGCAGAGGCAAAAGCAGAAGCAGAAGCAAAAGCGGCCGCCGAGGCCAAGTCAGTTGCGGCCGAAGCTTTAAAACCAGTCACACCCAAATCTCCGACTTATGTTGGGGTGGCTAGTTGGTATAAATTCGGCAATGGCATGAACGCGGCCAGTACACAATTTCCTCGAGGCACCAAGTTGCGAGTTACTAACGAAGATAACGGTAAAATAATAGATGTTACCATCAATGACTATGGACCAGAAGATTGGACGGGAGTTATGTTGGACTTAAACAAGGCAGCTTTCGCCAAACTCGCACCAGTAGGTTTAGGAAAAATTAATATTAAATATTTTAAAATCTAATAAAAATTGGATCCCGTTAGAAGCACTCCACTAAGCATTAAACTCCTTATGAATTATTTATTAACTAGTTTATTATCAGATATCATATTATTAACCAGTCGGGAGCCCTGGGCTCCCTGCTTCTAACGGGATGGATCTTACTGATATAGGCACAGTCAGACGCATTTTACATGAGTATCAAGCCGTTGCCCAAAAACGTTTGGGACAACATTTTTTAATTAGTGCTGATGTACTAGACCAGATTATCAAAGCGGCTCAATTAACTCCCACCGATGAGGTGTTGGAAATTGGACCTGGGTTTGGTACCTTAACACGTGCCCTTGCCCAAAAAGCTTACCGAGTTATTGCAGTAGAAAAAGATACCGCCATGACCAAAGCATGCCGAGGAATCAATTCCGATTTAACTAATATCCAAGTGATAGAGGGCAATGCCTTAGCCTTGTCTGAGCAATTCTTTAAACAATACTTCCCCAAAACAAATTACAAATTAGTCGCCAATTTACCCTATTATCTTACTTCAGCAATTATTAGATTTTTCTTAAATGGACCTCATCGCCCTGATATGATGGTATTAATGGTGCAGAAAGAAGTGGCCGAACGCATTGTCGCTACGCCACCAGATGCAAATTTACTTAGTGTCGCCGTCCAGTTCTATGGGCATCCAGAAATTATCACTCCTGTGTCTAAACAAAACTTTTGGCCCATGCCAAAAGTTGACTCCGCAGTCATTCGGATCACGCCTCATAAAAAACCTTACACTAATATCGAGGATAATAAATTTTTCCGCTTAGTCAAAGCTGGGTTTGGCGAACGACGCAAACAAATCCATAACTCGCTGACTGGGGGATTGCGTCTAGAACCACCTATAATAGAAAAAATATTAACTAAGAGTGGGATTGAGCCAACTCGGCGCGCCCAAACTCTAACTATCCCCGAATGGATAAAACTATACAAAAGCCTCCCAGAAAAATAAAACTATTCGCCACTCTGAAAAACGGAGTGATTACTGGATCGGCCAATAACGACCCGGCCGGGATCGCTACTTTTGCTCAAATCGGGGTACTAACAGGTTATGGGTTGATTTGGTTATTGATTCTAGTAACTCCTTTGGTCATTGCTTTAGAAGAAATGAGTGGCCGAATTGGCATAGTAACTCGTACTGGTTTAAATAAATTAATTCGGAGAACATATGGCACATTTTTAGCCAAAACCGTGGCCATAGTACTTATTGTTTGTAATATTGCTACTATTGGTGCCAATATTGCTGCTATGTCAGAAATTATTGGTGATTTTACTAAATTACATTGGGGGATATTAGTACCGATTATTCTGACTATTATCACGGCTTGGCTAGTAATCAGTAGTTATACCACTATTAGTAAATATCTTTTATGGATGTCAGTAGTAATGCTGTTATATTTGTTAGCTTTATTCGCTATTGACATCAACCCCCAACAAATTGCCCACGATCTATGGCCAGTGCAATTAAGCAACACTTCTGGTTTTGCTGTAGCAGCTGTGGCATTAATTGGCGCCGTCATTGCTCCCTCACTACTATTCTGGCAAACTACCGAAGAAGTTGAAGAAAAAAGATTACTTCGAGACATCCCAAGAGAACATATTAGTATTAAGATCGGCTTTTTGTATTCGAGCATAATATCCCTTGCTATTATCATCCTAGCCGCAACTATTTTCACTAGCAACACAGTTATCACCAGCGCCGGACAAATGGCACAATTATTAAGACCCTTGATTGGGTCTTGGGCATTCATATTGTTCGCTATCGGGATGATAGTGTCTGGTCTACTCAATATACCCATATTGGCCGCATCCACTGCATATGCTGTGGCTGAATCATTAAATCTACCGGCGGGATTAAGCAAAAAAATACGGGCAGCTAAGGGATTTTATTCAGTACTAATTGGTACCCTTGCAATTAGTGGTTTGATTATGTTTACCAATATCTCTCCTATGTTGATGTTATTTTATACTCAAGCTCTTAATGGCTTATTATTGCCCATTTTAATCATAACGATTATGATGATTGCCAATAATTCTTCTATCATGGGACGTCACCGCAACAGTAGGTTAAGTAATCTACTTGGAGTTATTAGCCTGATAATAATTCTGGGTTTTGATACTTTGTTGTTAACTAAATTGTTATGACCGGAAAATTATATGTGGTAGCCACGCCGATAGGGAATTTGGGTGATATTACTATGCGCGCATTGGATACTTTGCGCGAAGTTGATTTAATTGCCGCCGAAGATACCAGAGTCACCAGCAAATTACTCCACCATTATCAAATCACTACCCCCACCACCAGTTATCACCAACATACCCAGCAGAGAAAAACCGATAATTTGGTTAATTTATTGCTAGATGGAAAAAATATCGCCTTAGTTACGGATGCGGGGACACCGGGCATCCAAGACCCTGCCCATATTCTGGTAGCGTCTGCCCGCACAGCCGGCGTTGAGATTATCGCCATCCCCGGAGCTTCAGCCATCACTTCGGCTGTCAGTATTAGCGGGATTTCTGGTGATCAATTTGTCTTCTTAGGCTTCTTGCCCAAGAAGAAAGGACGAGAAACTTTGTTTAAAAACATGGTAAATTGGGATTTGCCCATCATTATTTACGAATCTCCACAAAGAGTAGGCAAAACTTTATTAGATATCGGAAAATGGCTAGGGGATAGAGGTATAATGATTTTCCGTGAACTAACTAAAAAGTTTGAAGAAGTAGTGCAAGGCGATCTATCATCAGTAATTCAGCAATTAAAAACCAAATTACCCAAAGGCGAGTTTGTTATAATGATATTATCCGCTTCAAAGCGAGGCGAGCCCGATAAGAAAAAACATGGCCGAGAAAAAAACTACTAAAAAATCTGCCGGAATCATTAAGTTAAAGTCATTGATTCCCAAAAAGAATAATAATTATATCATTCTTTTGCCTGATGAATTGGACGAAGGAGTACATTGGCTCTTTTGGGTGTTAATTTTGTTGATTATAGTATTTGTGGTTAGCGCCGTTACTATAAAATTTACTGATTTGCCCAATGTTATCTCGTTATTGTTCTAAAAATAAAATTTAATAAATAAAAACCCCTACTTTTCAGTAGGGGATATTTTTTCTACGACCACGCTATGGCAGTATCTGGCATCTGCCATATCGGCAAATACTTTCGCACCTGCTTTGGTATAACCCCATGACAACACATGTGTCATGGAGGCAGGATCAAAGATCAAATAGGCGTTAGGGCCCACCCCACATGCCCCACGAGTGCCATTACTGCCTTGCCAAGAGATGGCAAGTTTTTTCAGAGCCGCCTCCACTGCTACCCGTTCATCGGGCGCAAATAGAGTAGTGTCTCTGATTACTACTGGGCTACCCACATCCGTTTCATCAAACGGATTATGCAGTGTAAACACTACTTTGTACCTGCAAATATCTCCCTCTCCGGTTTCAGCAGGGAGTTGCCACCTTTCTCCGCCAGGATGGGGGGATGGTACTTCTCGTGGCGGTTGACGTCGTTGAGAACGAGAACGATGACGTGGTCGCTTCTTTGATGAGGTTATTTCTTCATTGAAGTGACAACCGTTTTCACGGTTCTCACAATGACCAAAACCACTATCACGGGCATTATTACAGCCGGAGCACTCACAGCCGCAATCATGCCTTTTCTTGGTTGCTAAAGTGGTTGATCTAGACATAGGATATACCACCTCTTCCTTGTTGTTGTAATAACAATAAATAAAGGTACAGAATAACCTGATACTACCAGATTACTCCATGTAAGTCAAGAATAATATTGACTGGGAGCTGTTTTTTTGATATAATAATAAAATAGGCAAATATCAAAAATAAATATGAAAATTCTCCAAATCTTAGGTATAGCATTAATTTCCTTCAGCTTAATTGCTGGTGGGCTGATTTTCTTTACTAAATTCACCCAAGCAGATGAACTGGTTTTACCTTATACCTACGAAATTACTGAACAAAGTGCATCAGTTAAATTATCTCCAGAACAACCCGGTTTACTGGTGGTATCTGTCCGCAATACTGGCTCAGTTGCCTGGCCCACCCAAGATTTAAGTCTGCACAGTATTTTCTTTAATGGTACAGATAAACGGCCCAGCCCATTCGCTGTATCAACTTGGGGGGACAATGGCACCCAAATATTAGTCCACCCTACCAACATGAGGACCGAGGTTGCCCCCCATGAAACTTTTACTTTTTATGTCCCCATTCAAGCCCCAACCAAACCTGCTTTATACCAAGAAAATTTTCATGTCTATATTGGGAAGGATCTTATCGCAGGCGAAGATATTAAATGGTTATTACAAACGGGAGATAGTATAGAACAACAAGCTAACACTAATGATAAGGAAATCAAAATCTGGTTAGACACCCAACAATTATGGGCCATCGAAAATGGCACAGTCTTAATGACCGCACCAATTTCAAGTGGTAAAAATGGCTACAATACACCTAAAGGCAGTTACAAAATTCTCAACCATATAGAAACAGCTTATTCTAGCCCATATAGATTATGGATGGATAATTGGATGGCGATCACCAGCACCACGTATGGCTTTGTGGGATATGGTTTACATGCTTTGCCTTATTGGAAAGTAAGCCCAGGCAACCGCATTGAAGGGGAGATCAAGGACGGGCGGTTATATACAGAAGGAAAATTATACGAGGATTACCAACATTTAGGTACGAAAATGTCACATGGTTGTGTCCGGCTTGGCCTTGAAACCTCTCAAATCTTGTATGACTGGGCTCCCAATGGCACACCTGTCACCATTGCTTAAATTAAATTGCCGCTCGGATCATCTTTTCGAGCTTGTCGGCAATTTTTTTGTCTGATTTTAAGAATTCTTTGACCGCCTCTTTGCCTTGGCCAATTTTAACGCCTTCAAATTCGTACCACGATCCTGCTTTGATAATAATATCTTTACTCACAGCCAAATCAATTATTTCACCCTCACGAGAAATCCCTTGGCTAAACATCATATCAAACTCGGCTTGACGGAAGGGGGGAGCAATCTTGTTTTTGACTACTTTCACACGCACTCGGTTGCCAACTGCCACATCGCCAACCTTAATAGATTCTATGCGCCTAATATCTAGCCGCACCGAGGAGTAGTATTTTAACGCATTTCCCCCAGTAGTGGTTTCGGGATTACCAAACATAATCCCAATCCTCATCCGCAACTGGTTGATAAACACTACTGATGTTCGTGACCTACTAACTACAGCTGTGATTTTACGCAAAGCTTGGCTCATTAATCGTGCTTGCAAACCCATATGTGAATCACCCATATCACCCTCAATTTCTGCTCTGGGCACCAAGGCCGCCACGGAATCGATTACAATAATCCCGACAGCATTAGACCGAATTAGAGATTCCACAATATCTAAGGCTTGCTCGCCGGTATCAGGTTGAGAAATCAGCAGATTTTTAGTATCTACGCCAATCCGCCGAGCATACTCCGGGTCTAAAGCATGCTCTGCATCAACAAACGCAGCCGTTTCACCACGTTTCTGTGCCTCTGCCACCATATGTAAAGCTAGTGTTGTTTTGCCGGAAGATTCTGGCCCAAATACTTCTATCACTCGACCTTTAGGTATGCCACCAGCACCCAAAGCCAAGTCAAGAGTTAATGATCCTGTAGAAATTACCTCCACTTCAACTTGTTTAGCATCACCTAATCGCATAACTGCACCTTTACCATATTTTTTTTCAATCTGACTAAGAGCATCAGTAAGATTATCTGCAGATTTAGTAACAATTTTAGTGCTGTGCATAATTTAAACAATTAAAATAAGTAAATTACCGATAATTAATAAATTGAAGAGGGAGTTTAATCGCTTCGGTCTGGCGAAGCAAATTCATTACTGTTTGCAGATCATCCTTGCTTTTTGAGCTAACCCGCAAAGTATCACCCTGGATGACTGATTTAATCTTAGGTAAAGCATCCCGAAGAATTTTATTGATCAGTTTGGCGCTATCTTGCGAAATCCCTTGCACTAAAGGAATATTTGCCCTGATACTACCACCACTAGCTGGTTCTGTTTTCATCTCGCCCAATATGCGCAAATCAATCTCGCGACGTAATAATTTTGATTTAAGAATATCAATAACAGCTGTCAGTTTGAACTCACTCGGCACTAGAATAATTAAGTGATCTTTTTCGAGATTAATTTCAATATTAAGACCCTTAAAATCAAACCGGTTAGCTATCTCTCTTTTGGTTTGGTCTAAAGCGTTAACCAACTCTTGCTGGTCAATTTCGGAAACTATATCAAATGAAAATTCTGCTGGCATAATAATTCTTTGTCATCTTGAAACCCTCTAGGGCTTGGGACTTACCGGACACTGGGGGCTCATCCCTCTGACCCCCCTGGTGGGGGCCGTCTCTCTCCCTCTCTCCCCAGCGCGGGCAGGGTCGCGTCTCCTCTCTTTAGCGTAGAGATTCTGAAACAAGTGCAAAATGACTGGATAAAAAATATTTTAATTATATATTTAAAATGCTTTGGTTTCGTCGGTTTCTTTTTCGCTGTCGTCATCACCGGCAACTTGCTCTACTAATTCAGTGCGAGACATTAAAATTTCTCTTGCCTTGGCGCCTTCACCTGGTCCGACCACCCCTTTCATTTCTAATAAATCAAGTAACCGAGCCGCTCTGGCATAACCAATTCTAAATCTTCGCTGTAAATATGATGCCGAGGCTTTGCCAGTACGCACTACTAAATCAATAGATTCATTTAACAGGGGATCGCCTGCGGATTCAATCTCGGATTGTTTGGATTCTTTGGTTTCGGCAATCAATTCATTAACATAAACTGGGCTACCTTGTTGTTTAATAAAATCTGTTACTGCTTTAATTTCTTTGTCCCCCACATAAACGCCTTGGATACGACGAGGCCTAGAAGCATCTGATGGTTGGAAGAGCATGTCTCCATTACCCAGTAGTTTATCGGCACCGACTGTGTCTAAAATTGTACGAGAATCGATACCAGAAGTAACAGCAAAAGCCATCCGAGATGGGAAATTAGCCTTAACCAATCCAGTAATAACATCTACTGATGGCCGCTGGGTTGCTAAAACCAAATGAATACCTACTGCGCGGGACATCTGGGCTAACCGGCAAATATAAGCTTCGACTTCACGAGCTGATACTGCCATCAAATCAGCCAACTCATCAATCACTAACACAATATAAGGCATTTTAGAGTCGGGATTTTCACGGTTAAAAGCTTCGATAAATCTTACCTTATGATCCGCAAATGTCTTGTAGCGCCGTTCCATCTCTGTGGCCAACCATTTTAATGCCCCGATAGTTTTGTAGGGGTCAACAATAACCGGTGTTAACAAATGCGGTAATTCATTATAGGCAGTAAATTCTACTCGCTTGGGGTCAACTAATACCAAGCGCAAATCAGCTGGAGAATTCTGATAAATCAAACTAATCAATAAACAATTTAAATACACACTTTTGCCCATACCAGTCGCCCCAGCAATCAGCAAATGAGGCATCCGCACCAAATCAGACACTACCGGCGCTCCTGCTACATCTCGCCCTAATGGCATACGCAAATTAGACCGCACGCCCCTAAAAGCTTCGGATTCAATGAGTTCGCGCAACCGGACAATCGATGATTTACGATTAGGCACCTCAATACCAACCAACGATCGGCCGGGGATAGGCGCTTCAATTCTAATCGGATGAGCGGCGAGAGCAAGTGATAAATCATTAGATAAATTACTAATCCGGGATAATTTAACCCCAGCGGCCGGCTTAAGTGTATATTGGGTAACTGTAGGGCCAACATTTACTTCCGACATCTCAACTTGGATGCCAAAATCTTCTAAAGTTTCATGGATAATACTAACATTTTGCCGAATATTCCCGCTATCAACCTTGGTAACTACATCGCTTAGTAAATCAATCGGCGGGGGATTAAAATCGCCAGACGGGGCTACTAGTGGGGCAAAATCTGACTGCTGGCCAGAAACAACTTTTTTGCGTACAAAACCTTTTTGCGATGCTTCTAGATTATCTGTAAGCTCGGCGTTAGTTGCATCATCGGTTTCTTCACTATGCTGAAAGCGACCTTTAATTTTATTGGCCGTGTGCACTATTACTTTAGGAGAATGAGGCAAGGCAGGAATATTTAACCTTGCTTTATAATACAATTCGCGTAATGGTTGACCAAACACAAACAACAAAGAGATGACTAAAGCCATCACCAAAATTAATAAAGAAGCCCAGAAATCAACTAATTGCACCAGCCCCAGCACGACTGCCCAACCGACATAGCCTCCACCAGCTCCGCTTTGTGCTATGTACAACCCGTTCCCTGGAGAAACAAATAAATGGCTCAGCGCCGACAATGAGACCACCATTAAAATCAGCCCCACTGTATTAGTGGCATTAAATTTGTATTTAACTGGATAGAATAAGGCCACCCCGGCACCAGCTAAGACAAGTGGTAAAATGAAACTAGTCCAACCCAAACCCAACCGGAGTGTCGCAAAGAAAATTACACCAACATTACCAGCTGTTCCCAAAATAGCCAACAATGTGAATAACCCTAGCCCCATCAGAAGAACAGCTATGACTTCTCTGACAATATGTGGCTCTAGTTCAATATCCAAATTTAAGCCTTCTGCCCATTTGGAAGTCTGGTAAGAACGATAACGATATGGTTTTTTTCTTTTTTTAGTTCTAGCCATAAAAAAGCCACCTAGGTAACAGATTAATTATATCATAGGAGTTTTTATAGGAGTACTTCAATATAAATGCGCTCCCAGATTGACAAAAATTGATAACCATGATATAATTAAATTAATACCATCAATTATTAATAGTAACCCAAAACTATGTCAGAATCAGGACCAAAACAACCAGAGGGGGAATCGGGAGACCAACCAGAGGGACAACCAAAGGTAGACCAACCAGAGGTAGACCAACCAGAGGGGGAACCAAAGGGAGAACAACCGGAAATAAGCGCAGCAAAAGAGTTGTTGGAGAAAAGGAGAGCAGAATCTGAAAAACTTATTCAAGAACATGAGGCAAGAGAGAAGGCAAAAAAAGATGCCAATGCGCTAGAAAGAGCAGGATCAGAAGCTATCCGCAACAGAGTAAACAAACCTTTGATGCCATGGTTTTTTCCTAGTATACGAAAAAGACGGGCTGAAGCGACCAAAACTCGTGTGGAATCAGAGATTAGTGGATTAGAAAGGGAACTAAGAAACAAGCGAGCTGAAATTTCATTACGAGAACGACTTAACGTAAGCGCGGAAGTAAAGGCTTCCGCAGAAGTCGCAGACCTAACAAAAGACCTCAATGTTTGCGAAAAAGCATTATTAGTTGGAACAGGGTTAACTGACGATGAAAGAGCCGAGCTTACAGTGCTTGTAGAAATTACAAATGATTTATTACAAGCAGCTGAACAAACCCTACACTACGCACAGGAAACAAGAAAAGCGGGGATAGGGCAATTAATGGAAGAGAGAAGAGAAGCCGAACTCGATTACAACACGGCTCTCGCTAACAGAAAGCAACAAGTAATTAGATTGGAAATTCAACTTTTTTGGCTAACTGATGGACGTTGGCCTGGTTATTCGGACCCACCATCTACAAGGGCTGCACTAATTGAATTAGCTACTTTGATAATGAAAAAAAAGACTGTTGAAGAAACAGAAATTGCTGCTATAGGACGTTATTCTCCTCAAACTGAAACGCCTGAACAGCCAATAATAGAACCAAAACCAAAACAACCTAAAAAACCAGCTAAAGTATTAGAAACAGACGAGGCAACTGGGGAACCACAGGAAGAACCACTTGAAGTATTTTGGGGAACAGAAGAAACAGAGGGAACAACTGGGGAACCACAAGAACCAGCTGGAGAACAAGCTGAAACAGAAGAAGCAGAATTAGATTCTTATGTAGGGAACGACGTTAAAGTTGGGCTAAGGAAAGGTGAAGGTGAAGGTTGGGTATACGGTGAGATTATATCTATTAAAAAAACAGACACCGGAAAAATTTTGGTGAAGGTAAGTTATACTGATAAAAATGGCACAATTCACCCAAGAGCGATAATAGAGTATGGCACAATAGTTAGTTTGCGACAATTTTTGAAGCCAAAAAAAGAGACTGAAGCTGGTACAGAAAAAGAAACCAAAAAGGCTGAAGTTGGCACAGAAGAAACCAAAGAGGCTGAAGCTGAAGCTGGTGAAACAGATCCAGAATGGGAAGCAGAAAAAGCGGGGTTGCCCTATCAAGAAGGAGCCATAATTAACGTTAAACTAAAGGATGGGAAGTTTGTAAAAGGTAAGGTTATCTCTATTAGTAAAAGGGATGATGGGTTAATCCGTGTTGCAATATCTTATGGCGAAGCTAATACACTTTGGACTGGGTCTTATTGGGACATTGGTGTGTGGCAAAGAGCTTGGGAATCACAAGGAGGGGATGAATCTGGGACAGAAGGAGATGATAAGAATCCGCCTACGTTTGACCTATAAAATTTGTAGGTACTAAAATTACATTAATTAGAAAAAAACTAGAGATATTAATAAACTTGATATGAACAAAGAAGAATTAGAAAATAAATTAAAAGATCTCATTAAAAGAACTCTTGATATCAGTAACAAAACAAGTGATATATTTAATGAAGCTCGGGATTTAAAGATACAAGGGTCTGCTGTTGATAAGGCCTTAGCTGATCTAGCGACTGGTAAATCAGAATCTGATGTGTTGGATGAATTGGAACAAACTATTAATGTAATGTATGCCAAGGATGCTGAGGAATTAAAAAAAGAAGCTGATTATATGCAAAAAGTTGAAGAAGATTTATTAAGAAAAGATGCCTCGGATGAGGCTAGCAAATAATAAATACTTTACCTTAATACAATTAAAAAAACAAACTGTTATGAGCAGTTTGTTTTTATTTTATACTTCGATGACGACAGGTAGGATTAAAGGCCGGCGTTGAGTTTCGGTAAACAAGAATTGACCAATCTCCTCGCGGAGTTTTTGTTTGGCATGGCTCCAATCATTAGACACATTGCCTTTGCGCTTGTTTAAAATCTGTTTGACTTTATCGCGGGCCTGATTGATCAGTTGGCCTTCTTCGCGCATATAAACAAACCCGCGTGAGATAATATCTGGGTTGTTAACTAATTTGCCGGTTTTGCTATCAATTGTAGCAATAATCACAAACATACCTTCTTTAGCCATAGCTTGCCGATCCCGCAAAACCACCTCACCCACATCACCAACTCCTAGACCATCTACCATAACTAACCCAGCTGGTATAGTTTCTTTAAGTTTTTGGGCAGAGTTTTTAGTAAACTCTACTATGTCACCATTTTCTAGCAGGAAAATGCGTTCATCTTTTATCCCAATTTGATTAGCCAATTTTTTATGAGCAAACCGCATATAATATTCTCCATGTATGGGAATAAAATATTTGGGCTGAGTTAGCTTAAGCATTAACTGTAATTCTTCCTGAAAAGCATGACCGGTCACATGCACTTGCATATGCTGGTTACGGATAACTTCAGCACCCTCTCTGCATAAGTTATTAACAATCGCAGATATAGACCGTTCATTGCCGGGAATAGGGGAAGCAGAGATGACTACTGTATCAGTTGGCTTGATTTTGACTTGAGCATGCTCTTTAAAAGCCATCCGCGCTAACGCTGAGCCTTGTTGTCCTTGACTACCCGTGCTCATAATCACCAATTTATGATCTGGTAATTTATTAATAGATTTCAATGGCAATAATAAATCTTTGGGATATTTAAGATATCCTAATTTAGAAGCGGCATCAAAGTATTTCAGCATACTCCGACCAGATATAGCTACCTTGCGGCCATATTTTTGCGCCGCTGTTAAAGCATGTTGCATCCTATCTATACGAGAAGCGAATGAAGAAATAATTAATCTGCCTTTGGTTGTAGCAAAAATATCATCAAAAGTGGCAATGATTTCTTTTTCTGAAACAGTGTGTCCTGGCATTTCAGCATTAGTGCTTTCTGATAATAATAACAGGGGTTGCCGACCATTTAATTTGGTTAATTGCTGAAACTCCTTGGCAGTGGGTATGTGGTCTGATAGTTCAAACTTAAAATCACCAGTATAGACAACTTCTCCTAATGGGGTGGACACAACCATGCCAAAACTATCAGGGATACTATGGGTCACCCGGAAAAATCTCACTCGGAAAACCCCTAGCTTTAATTCATCTTTTTCTTGGTAAGTGCGAAGTTGAATTTGCTTTCCCCCGGGGAATTCACTGGCCCGGACAGCAATCAAAGCACTAGCGAGAGGACTCGCATAAACCGGTACCCCCAACTCGGGCACGAGATGAGGGATGCCCCCAATATGGTCTTCATGCCCGTGGGAAATTATAATACCTCTGAGCTTTTTCTGGTTGCGCCGCAAATAAGTAATGTCAGGGATAACATAATCAATTCCTAGCATAGTTTCATCAGGAAACATCATGCCACAATCTAGAATGATAATATCATCACCATACTCCAAAGCTAACATATTCATCCCAATGCCATCTAACCCACCCAACTGAAAGAACCTTAAGGTATTACGGTTGGGAGATAGCTTGGTTAATTTGGGTTTTTTGTGTGGTTTATGAGTTTTATTCATTGTGTTTTATTAAAAAATACTTAATTGTTGTTGGGGAGATGTTTTAGTAGTAGAAGGGGAACTATCTGGCAATAATGATGAACTTAATTTATCAAGCTGACTTAATACTGTTGGTATTTTTAGAAAATCAGATTTAAGCGTATCAGCTAAATTAGGATTATGGAGCGCTGCTGCTGGATGATAGATTGGGAAATATGTATAGTCGCCTTGACGCTTGGCCACACCTTTGCATTTAGAAATTTGCTCTCCGGGCAAAAACCAATGCAGAGCATGACGGCCTAACAATACAATCAATTTGGGTTGGATCAATTCTAGCTCACGCTGTAAAAATTGCTTGTGTTCTTCCACCTCAATAGGCGAGGGATCACGATTGGCTGGGGGACGGCATTTCACTACATTGGTGATATAAACATCTGATCTTTGCCAACCCACACTAGCTAACAACTTGGTTAATAACTTACCAGCTGGCCCAACAAAAGGTCTTCCTTCTTCATCTTCTACGCGGCCGGGTGCCTCACCGATAAACACTACTGGGCTATAGGGATTACCCTCACCAGGAACAGCTTGAATACAGCCACTGCGCAGAGAACATTGGTGTTGTTTAATATCTGTAATAATTGTCTGAAGGACAATAGTTCTATCTTCCATCCAATAGTTCGCTTGTCTGATAATCAATTGCTAAAATTTGGTAAACGTCCTGATAAAAGAACCAATAATACACCCCCGACACACCAATCAGCAAAGCTACCCCGAGAACAATCGCTGGATGAATCTGATTTTTTTGATGATAAGCCCTGGTCAAATCTCGATCGGAAATTAATTCATCAATAGTTTGGGGTGGCACTATTATTTTCCCCGGCTGATCAGCTAAAGTGTTAGTTAAACCAGCCCCACAATGGATGCAGTATCGATAGTTTGACCCATTGTGTCGCTGACAATCATTACACCGCATAATTAACGTTGTTTTTTGGGTAAATCTTTAGAAGAATCATCACCTCTATTCAAAGCTGCTTTGCGAGAAAGATTAACTCTACCTTGAGAATCAATCTCAGTCACAATGACTGGAATAATATCTCCTTCTTTTACTATATCAGTTACTTTATCTACTCGACTATTATCTAGTTGAGAAATATGTACCAAGCCTTCCGTGCCAGGGAATATTTCCACAAAAGCACCAAAATCCATAATCCTAGTTACTCGGCCTTGATATAAAGCACCTACTTCTGGCTCTCTGGTGAGATTTTTGATCTCTTCGATAACTTGTTTGGCAAATTCTGCGTTGGTGGACGAAACATAGATCATCCCATCATCTTCAATATTAATTTCGGTTACATTTTTACCACCATACCGATCAATAATCCCGTTAATTATCTTGCCGCCCGGGCCAATCACATCACGAATCTTATCGGGATGAATCTTAATGATCTCCACACGAGGAGCATATATTGAGAGTTCTTTGCGAGGGGCAGACAAACAATTGGCTATCTTTTCAAGAATTTGTTGCCGAGCTGGATAAGCTTGTTGCAGAGCGGCTTCTAAAACATCAAAACCTAAACCAAGCATTTTCATATCCATTTGTACTGCAGTAATACCGTCTTTTGTGCCTGCCACTTTAAAATCCATGTCGCCATTAAAATCTTCGATGCCAGCAATATCAGTCAAGATTTTAAACTTGCCGTTTTGCCCTGTAATTACTCCCATAGCAATGCCAGCTACTGATTTTTTAATCGGTACACCAGCATCTAATAAGCTTAATGTACTCCCACATACTGCGGCCATTGAACTACTACCATTACTACTCAAAATTTCTGACACCACTCTAATAGTGTAGGGGAAACTATCTTTATCCGGGATCATAAAGCTTAAAGCTTTTTCTGCTAAAGCACCATGACCGATTTCCCGACGGCCAGGTCCTCGCATTGGTCGCACTTCGTTTGTAGCATAGGGTGGGAAATTATAATGGTGCAAATACCGTTTGGTAGTACTGGCACCCATTGTGTCAATTAATTGTTCATCTGATACTGACCCCAGAGTAGTAATCGTTAATGCTTGGGTTTCCCCTCTGGTAAACAACCCGGAACCATGTGTCCGAGGCAAAATACCTACCTCACAATCAATAGGTCTAATCTCATCTAATTTACGCCCATCTGGTCGCTGATCAGATTCCAGAATATTCTTTTGTAATTCATCGGCTAAGATTTTTTCAAATGCCGCTATAACAGTTCGTTCCAATATGTCGTCTGTAGTTAGTTTTTCTACAACTTCTTGCTGAAGAAACTTTAAAGCTTCATTGCGTTTAGTTTTATCAGAGTGATAAAGTGCATCTGTAATCTTGCCTTGCATGATTTGTTTGGTTGCTTCAATCAATCCAACTGATGGCGTACTTAAAGTGTATTCTTTGGGGACTACTTTGAGTTGTTGGATTAGTTGCTCTTGAATTTTAATAGTAGGTTGCAATGCTTTATGAGCAAATTTAATAGCTTTAGCAAAAGTAGCTTCATCAATCTCGTGTGCACCAGCTTCAATCATTAGAACTTTATCTTTAGTACCAGCCACTATTAAATCAAGTTGACTAGATTTTTCTAAATCTTCGTAGGATGGATTAATTATAAATGCACCATCAATTAACCCAACTCGTACTGCACCAACTGGCCCTGCAAAAGGTGCTCCAGCCATTAATAGAGCAGTAGATGCCCCAATAATCGATAAGGTATCTGGGTCATGAATTAAGTCCGCCGATAATACAGTAATAACTATTTGGACATCATTATAAAATCCCTTGGGGAATAGCGGGCGCAAAGGGCGATCAGTTAAACGAGCCGTTAATGTAGCGTTCTCAGAAGCACGCCCCTCTCTTTTGATAAATCTGCTACCAGAGATCTTCCCTGAAGCATACATTTTTTCTTCAAAATCTACCAGAAGAGGGAAGTAGGTAGCCCCTTCTTTGGGTTTTTCAGAAATTATAGCAGTGGCGAGTAAAACTGTTTCGCCTAGTTGCATGGCAACAGAACCAGAAGCTAATTTGGCTAGCTTACCAGTTGATAGAGTTAGCGTGGCATTGCCAACTTTAGTGGTTAATTGTTCCATTTATTTCCTTACCTAGAGGAATGGACTAGCAGAATCGCAGTAGAATGAGCATAAAGCTTAGAGTCAAATCAATTTTACAAAAATTAACTTGACTCTAGGCTCTACTATGACAATTCTTTTAGCCTTATTTCCTAATTTTTAATTGTTTAATTAAAGCAGAATATTTGCGAGGATGAGCTTTTTTCAAATAATTAAGCAAACGACGGCGATTACCAACAATTTTGAACAAGCCCTGACGTGAATGAAAATCCTTTTTATGGGTTTTAAGATGCTTGGTAAGCTCTTTTACTTTTTCGGTTAATAAAGCAATCTGCACCTCCGAAGAACCAGTATCTTTCTTGTGCGACTGGTAGCTTGAAATAATCCTCTTTTTCTTTGTAATCGTTAAAGTCATACTTGTCTAAGTATACCACTTTTATTGTTCTTTAGCAAGTTTTTCCTCTCCCACAGCAACTTCTTCCTCTTTGGGCGGGACTAATTCTTGGGGATAGGCACTAGGTGACTCTGGCGGCATTTCTTCAGGTTGACCTGTAATTTCTTCTGGCATAATGGGTGGGGCTATCTTGTCCTTATTGGGTTCACCCCCCACTCCATTTTTAGCTTGATATTCCTTGATCTTACTGATAATGATTGGCTCAATCTGGTCAACCCCCACATCAACTAATTTAAATCCAGCCGCTCCGGGATGACCACCTCCACCAAACAAACCAGCAATTTCTGTGGCATCAACACCTTTTTTAGTACGAATACTGCCAGACAACACTCGTGGTTCCTTTTCTGACACTAGAACCACCACATCCGCTCCCGGTACGCTAGTCATTAATTCATCAATTAACCCACCCGTTTCATCTGGGGAAGAACCTGTTTCAGTAAAGAAATTATTTGGCACTACTGTCCAACTTAATTTATGAACTGGGTCATATTGCAATTGAGACAATATCTTACCCCAAAGTTTGAGAGTGGTATAGGCTTTAGTTTTAAATAAGTTTTTAATAATTTCTTGTTGTCTAGCCCCAAAACCCACCATTTGAGCCGCTATTGTTAATGCTTTAGGTGTGGTATTGCTATGTTGGAAACTACCCGTATCACTAATAATCCCAGTAAGCAGGGAAGTGGCCACATCCTCATCAACTAAAGAATTACCTAGTGCTTCAATCACCCCAACTAAAATTTCCGTAGTTGAAGCGGCAGTTAGATCAACAAGATTTACTGTCCCAAAATAATCATTACTAGAATGATGGTCAATATTAATAACCGGTACAGTTTGGAATAATTTCGTATTATCCACATAGATCTTGCCTATCTGATCCCAATCGGCACTATCCAATACAATAATCAAATCAAATTGGAAATTCCCCTCACCAAAAGACACATCTTGAGACTGAAAATTGCCTGTCTTGGGGGTAATAACAATATTAAGCTTGCCATCTTGAAAATTGTAGGCCAATTTATCAGCGTTAGCTGTAGCGCAATCAACACTGATAATAAAATCACGCAAAGCGGAAAGTTCTTTAGTAAAATCTTCAGTTTTAGGAATAAACCGATAATTTGGGCCAATTTCGTCTAAAACTACAGCTGTAGTAGATTTGCCTAATTTGCTTAATACTAGGTATAAACCAGTAATGCTCCCAAGGGCATCCCCATCTGGTTTTTCATGGGTAACTAATAAAATCCGTTTGGCTTTATTAATTAATTCAAGTGCTTGTTGTTTGGGGGTTAATTCCATAATTAGTCTTAGCTTTAAGAAGTTATCATATTAAATCACGTAAGAAGTGTCAAACCTAATACAAAAAAAGTATTTACTGTTGCTGATTTCTAGCCTAGAATGGCAAAAGTAAGATAAAAAATATGCCAGTAACCAATTCAGCTAAAAAGAAGATGCGGGCTGACGCTCGTAAACGAGTGACAAATTTGAGGCAAAAAGTCTCAGTCAAAAAGGCAACTAAATCTGCTCTGCTAACCCCAACACCAGAATCATTAAGTTCAGCCCAAAAAGCCTTAGACAAGGCTGTGAAGACACATGTTATTCACCGCAACAAAGCCGCCCGCCTGAAATCTCGTTTAGCCAAAAAACAAACTAGTTAGCTTTTAACTACTTGTGCCATCAATATATCCAGCCCTATTTTAGGGGGGGTTTGGCTACGCTTGATTGCCTGATCAATTTTTTGGATTAGTCCCATAATGTGTTGTAGTTGCGGCCAATTGAAATCACGCATAAATTGTGTGGATTTTTTCACCACATAGGGATGTATCCCAACGCGCTGAGCAATTTCGGCCTGGGGAAGTTTTTGGGCAGATAACATTTTAATTAAAGCAATATTGCGAAATTGATATGCAATCAATGTAATTAGTTCTAGCTCCGAAGTACCAGCGGTAAGTTGAATATTAATTAACCGATTCGCTAACATGAGATTGCGCTGGGCTAAGGCATCAATAGTGGCAAATATATTATCACTGAGAATTGGGGGGGATACTTCTTTAACCATGGCTAATGAAATGGTTTTATCAGCATACAACCATTTTAGTTTTGTTAACTCATTAGACAACCGCCATAAATCATTCCCAAAGTTAGCCAACAACCATGCGTTAGCCGAAGTATCTAGATTTATTTTATTCGCATTTACATATTGCTGTAACCATCGGCGCGATTCGGTAGTCGTAAGCAGGGGATAATGTTCAACTTTTAGAGTTGGGTTGGCGGATAAAGCTTGGCAGATTTTTTTGATAGGGTCACTCTCTTCAATCAAAACCAAATGAGTGGATGACTCTGCTTGTTGCAACCAGTTTTGAATGAATGATGTTATGTTGTTATCTTTACTGGACAACAAGTCCTCTGCTATCACTAATCTTTGCTCACCCCACAATGATTGAGCATTAAGATATTCAGTTAGCTCAGCTAGATTTACTGCAGATGGAATATGTACTTGCTGTAAATTAGTAAACTTTGCAGTTAATTCACTTATAACACCTTTAACCTGTTGGCGGATCCTAAATTTGTCTTTACCAATTAAACAATAATTCATAGGTCTGGGTTATTAGATGGGAGCGCATTATTTGATTCTTGGCTGGTTGCTTCAGGGGGAACATTGCCAAGATTAGTTTCTACTTTAGGTGCTTGGCTAACACCAACTAGATACTTTTCTGGCCAAGGCACGTAATGACTCTTGAAAATATCTTTGCGAATTTCTTTACCATGTTCATCAAAAATATGCCGGTATAAGATGGCATCCGCGCCCCTATGAGCGGTGTCGATCTTCTTTTGCTCTCCTTCTGGCAAAGTTGATGTTTCAATATATACCGGTGGTGGTGGTTCAGTAATATCATAAACCCGTGGCCCCTCTAATTCTACCCTGATGCCAGTAGAAGTGCTATAAAAATCAAAATGTAAATTATTCCCCTCTATATAAGTATGAATTAATAAATGATAAGGCGTGTCATTGAGAAATTGAAAATCAGGATAAGGCTGATAAACTGTAGCATCTGTACCAGCTGGTTCATAATAAGACACGCGATAACTGTGATTTCGCCGAGCAATTATAGGATATCCTCCATCCAAAGCCGCTCTGAAAGTAGTGGTAGAAACTTGGCATAAACCCCCACCAAATTCTGGGGTAGTTTCATCGCCTTTAATCACTAACTCTGGCAAATACCCAGTACTGGCATCTACTGTTCCTAATAATTTATTAAAAGAAAAATTTTCGTCAGGCTTAATTATGACATTATTGAATTTACT
>JAZDHT010000035.1:0-6379 GCA_043805615.1 Patescibacteria group bacterium
CATATGGAATATATGAAGGTTACACTAAAATTTTAGAAACAAAATTCATTACTACAACTATTCATCCTCATCAAACTCTTTTTTCTTAACCCGCCAACTTGTACCATCGATTTCATCGTCCAGTTCACTTATAACCCAAAACCACTCCTTTCCTCCTTATGATCTAAGGCAATAATCCTGTTAACCAGCAGTGAAAAAGCGTCTGCTAGGTCGTCAAATCTTTCCACCCCAAAGCCGACGAGTTGTGTGAGTAATAGTTCTACACCCTGGCACGGGAACAACACCGTACCGTTTTGTACCAAGTGGCTGGTTAAGGCCAAGCGCGAGCGTTTGTCGCTACCATGCACCTTGACTGCCTTGGCCGGGTATCCTAGGCGTTTGAGTTCCTGAGCCACAGCTGCTTGGTACCCAACATCCTCCACCAAAATCCAAGTCATCTCTCCTTTACCCAATGATTTTGACACTATCATGGCGGTATCCATAGTTTCTTTGTGCGTCATGCGCTGATTTACAGGGTTAGATGCAATGTATATTTTCACCTTGTCATCAAAGCCATAGACGTGAGCCGATACCATGGCGGTGTAGTCAGCCGAGTCACGCTGGGAAATAGCTAGGTCGATGCCGGTCGCAGTGAATCTGAAATCGTGGTCGTCGTCGAAGGGAGGAAGTTTGTCGTAATATTGGATCCAATCAGAGTGTATTACTTTTGTAGAGTCAGAGATAATATTGAGTAGGTATTCTTGTTGCCAGGCTAACTCATTGGCCACACTCTGTCGGAGTTCCTCAATCTTGCCGGGATTATCAAACTTCTCTGGCCATAAACATTCACCCGTTTCATTAAGCAGAGGATACGATTTGAATATACCATTAAGCTCACTGGCATCTATCTTGCGCTTGAGTCTCATAACTAGTGAATCTTCGTGTAGTAAGTTAGCCAGAATAATAACCCGGGTACCTAAGTCACCCAGTGGCATAACCTCGCGCGTGAACCACTCCCAGGTTTGATTGCGGCTTTCAGAGGTGCGGGTTGATTTTAAATCCTCAACATCGTCTAGTATTATGAGGTCTGGTCTGTGCTCATGATGCCGAAGCCCGCGAATACTTTGGTCAAGGGAGGCAATAGTAATACGTGCGCCAGTATTTTTAAACACCAGTGAGGTGATAGCCCATTCACCGCCGATTTCTTCTTGGAAAGGTCCTAAATCACTTTTTAAGAGCTTGTTATCCTCTAGCTCACGGCGTAGATTCATCATGTGCTGCTTGGCTTGAGATTGGGTCTGGCAGATGATAAGTACAAACTTTTTCTGGTGACTCCCTAATATTGACCATAGTGCATACGACAGCGTGACTAGGGTTGATTTTGCTGAACCCCGGAAAGCCACAATGCAGGCTAGTTTGTTAGACTTATCTTCGGTAATACGGAAGATATCTTTTTGGAATTCAGCCGTGGGGTATTTCACGTAGTGGGGAAAATACAGATGAAAGAACAAGCCATGGCTCTCGCGAGTCACCGCTTGCCTGACAGCCCGATCCTTCATGATTGCGCTAAGCACCTCAGCATCATCATTAATATTATTGTTTATCTGAATCTCGTTCATAAGAGTTAAAAGTTAAGGATGAAAGTTCAAGCGCCCGTTTAACCAGCGCTTGCTGTTCAGGAGTTAATTCCTGAATAGTATTAATACTGCCCTCAAGTTCAATTTTGGTTTTATAATCTTTGTGATGATGTTTAAGCCAATACATGATTGCATTGAGATTGCGGTCTTTGACTGCACCAATTAACTGACTTTCGGCTAGGTCGTTGACTAGTAGTTTACCTTCGGCCAGTGACAAGTCGACTTGGCTAGCAAAATTTTTATCTTCTGCTTTCCACCGGTACACACTGGCTCGTGAGATACCCAACTTCTCGCAGGCGATTTGCAAGATAGGGGTTTTACTGAGCTGCTCTAAAAACAGCTCTTTACTACGATTACTTTTCTTCATAAATAAGTTCTCCTGTCTTGTGGGTTAAATATGACCAACGATCAATAATGGTTTGACAGTACTCCAAGTCGTATTCGACCATCAAGCAATGACGATTGGTTAACTCAGCTGAGATTAAAGCCGTACCCGATCCGCCAAAGCAGTCGTAAATTACATCACCACTATTGGTGGAGTTAAGGATAAGTCGACTAATAAGCTCAACTGGTTTCATAGTCGGATGCAAGCTGCTGCTGTTAGGTTTTGGGTATGCGAGTACCGACTTATCTTTGCTACGCCTAAAAGCGTGAGTGCCGTACCAACCAAAAGCTACCAATTCGTGTTGCAAGAGATAGTCCTTGCGCCCAATCACTGAATGGTTTTTAACCCAGATAATGAGCTGAGAAAAATTAATACCCAGCTCGTCCATGGCTCGCCGAAGTGCGAATATCATTTTGTCTGAGTTAAAAATGTAGATGCTATTTTTTCTAGCCAGATAAGGCAGAGCCAGCTCTAGCCACTGTTTAGAGAATAGGCAGTACTCAGTTTCAGATGAAATATTGTCATTCAATATCTCCTTATTTACCTTAAGCTGGGCAAAGCCTTGTTTATTCTCGACCGCCGAAACACCATACGGCGGGTCCACTATAATAGCTTGTACTTTCATGCCTTCCAACAGCTTGTTAATTAGTTTGGGATCAAACGCGCTGCCACAAAGTAATTTATGGTCGCCCAATTTCCAGATCTGTCCGTGCTTAAGCGAGCTGTTTGGCTTTTTTACCACTGAGTTTTTCATAGCGGCGGATAATTAAGTCAATAAATACTGGTTCGCGTTCGACCAAATACGCGGACCGTTTTAACTGTTCACAAGCGACCATTAGACTGCCTGACCCCGCGAACATGTCTAGAATAATATCGCCCGGTTTAGAACAACGCCTTAGTGCGTGTTCATGGAGTGTAGGAGGCTTTTCAGTCGGATGTTGATAATCAGTACCGTTAATACGTCGCGCGAGCCAGATATCAATCATGTCATATATGTCTTCGATCGTACGGTTGCCTGTGCCAATTTTTTTATTCATGATTTCAGATAGGTTGAGTACCTGTTTGGATAAGTATGGCCTACCAATTGTTCCATACACACAAGGCTCATATTGTTTGTTAAATGCGATCTGAGGAGTCGGGTTACTATTATTCTTTACCCATAGGCAAACCCGACGATTTTCTATACCGAGCTCTTGGTACAGTGTCTGTAAAAGCCAAATGTACTTCTGATCTGAGTAAGTGAAGATGTGGGCATTCGGAAGACAGACTGATAAACCATTAGTGAGTGCTTGCTTAAGAAATTCTTTATACTCGGCATCTGTTTTAGAATCGTTAGTCGTGCCGCCATAATGACAAGTACCACCTATACCACTATCATATGAAAGCCCCAGATTAAACGGAGGGTCCTGGTATATAACGGATACCTTAGTACTACCCAGCAACCGTTTAGCGGCTTTGGGGTCGGTGCAATCAGCACACAGAACGACATGATTACCAAGTTGGTATTTACTACCAAGTTTTGCTTTTGGTTTTCTAATCTTTGCCAATTCTTCATCAAGGCGCCATTCATCATCTTCGACCGTTAAATCTTCAAACAGGTGTGATAAATCCATTTCGTCGAAACCGCTGGCTACCATTAGATCCACTGAAAAATTCTCAGCCAATTTGTCCCAATTCCAATCTCCATGCAATCTATTGCTTATTAATAAATACTGATCATATTCTCGTTGCGATAATTTACGGTTTGGAACTCTGACCTCAATTTTTTCATTTTCACGGCCAAGTAGCTTCATCACCATCAAGCGCTGGTGGCCTGTCAAAACTTTGTTATTGGTATCTATAACAATTACTTCAACATAATTGTATTTTTGTATACTCTTTTTTAAATCATCAATCTGTTTAGGACTCATTACCCGAGGATTTTTATCATTGGGTATGAGCTGTGAGGCTATACGCTCTTCAGTGTGCCACACTAATTTTGGATAATTAGACATAATATGTAAGAAGTTAGTTGATAAACAGAAAGCCCACCTCGTGAAAAAGGCTCAAAAAATCATTACTGATTTTTTAGGCTTTCCTTACGAAGTGGGCATGGCACTAAAGAATGCGGTACACCACTCGCAATATTCAATTGTAGATTTTATGTCAGTTTTGTTTCCACGCCCTACCGGAGTGGATTAATTTGTTACGTTCCTTTTTCTGTAGCTGTTTAATTTTTTCAACCACATCATCGCCTACAAATAATGGCGCACCTCCTTTTGGTAAGACCCATTCTACTTCAACTTCGCCACGGTCAACTTGCTGCTGTAACTCTTCAGGTAGTTTAATTACCACTCTAAATGTACCGTCGGGGTTTAGGATAAACGAGTTAGCGTGAATCATACCATAAGATGCACCGCTATCGTCTTGCCTTAGTATAGTCTTCTCAAGACTTTTAGCTGGGCGTAACGTCCGTGTACGGAGATCAATGTTAGTGAGATAGAGGCGTACCTTCTTCATAGCTATTTACCCTGAACATTATACTTCGGCTTCAACCGATCTATCTCTTGGATTTCAAAATTTATCGCGTCACGATCAGTATCACAGACACAATACCCGAAGTGGTCGACGTCAGGCCACTTGTTTTCTGACAGATGCTGCAGTATCCTGCCCCGGATACCACTATCGCCAATGCTCCGACCAACGTACAAAACATACAAGCTGCCGGCTGAATTTTTGTAACCGCAGTAGTAAACACCTAGCTCATTGGAATTCCAGTCGGTAACCACCCGTTTGTTATAGGAGTATGGCCCTTTAAATTGATAAACCATAAATTATAGTTAGGTTAATTAATCGACCTTTATACCTTTAATAATAAATCAGATCAAAATGATTGTCAAGTATTAAGGTGTTAATAGCTTTACTTGCCTTATGTATGAATTCTTTGCTATAATATAATCAATAATATGCACCCTATTCAAGAAAAACTATTAGACCTATCAAAAAGGGAAAATTTGGCTAAGTTGAGCCTAAGGGATATGGCAAGAGCTATTGGTATGCCCAATGAATCCCCCCAAAAGATAAAGCACCACATACTACAGCTTCAAAAGAAGGGGTTTTTAACTATAGATAGGTTTAAAGGATTAATGGGGCGAACCATGGATAACACAGGCTGGTCTAAGGGTTTGCTTAATAAAACTTCACATCTTTTTTCAATTCCAGTCATAGGTACCGCTAATTGCGGCCCAGCGACTATTTTCGCTGAAGAAAATTTTCAAGGCTTCTTGCGAGTATCAAGCGCATTAGTAGGTCGGTCGAAGCCAACTGGCTTATTTGCTATCAAGGCGGATGGGATGTCTATGAACCGTGCCGAAATTAATGGCAAAAAAATTGAAGATGGTGACTACTTAATTATTGATAAAGACGATACTAGTGTGAACACAAACGATATTGTGCTCACTATTATTGATAATAAAGCTACTGTTAAGAGATTAATCGACGACAGAAAAAATGGTCAGATTGTCCTAAGAGCTGATTCATCACACGACTATGAGCCAGTTTATCTCCACCCAGATGACGATTTTAGTATCAACGGAAAGATTGTTGGTGTAATAAAAAATTAAAATGAGACAATCACTACTTTAATCCTATGACACATAATATCCCCATCCAGCATATCGAGAAACTAACCAAAGGTCCATCCCAAGCAAAAGTTGCTAGTGTCGCTAATCTACAGAATTATATTCAGGAATTATTAGGTGATACACATCATACTTTTCTTCAGGGTTCATACAAAAACGATACAGCTATCTCAGACATTAATGACGTAGACATTGTCGCAGTAAGGAGCACTACTTACAGTGGTACGTTTTCGACCCAACCATGTGATCGAACAATTTTATGGGATCAAATCTTCTCTGAGATTGAATACAAACTTGGTAGTCAGAGTAGATATAATTGGACTGTCACTCGGGATGATAAATGTATAAAAGTTCGAGGAGCTTTTAATGCTGATGTAGTGCCCGCTGTACAAGTAAACACTGACCCACGTACCGACCCGATTGTTATATATTCATTTAAAGCTGGTCAAGAAAAGATTAATTATCCACGTGTCCATTACGACAACGGTGTTGCTAAGCATGGGGCAACAGACGAGGCTTACAAACCAGTTGTTAGAATGTTTAAGAATTGGACGAAAAATCATTTTGGTGATACTAAAGTAGTATCGTCTCATCAGATTGAATCGTTAGTTCATGCTGCGGAAAATACATGTTTCAGTAGTGACTTTGCTATTTCGTTTATTTTGGTTGCCGCTGATATAGATGAAAAATTAAAACAACGAGACGTTTTGGCTTTCAAAATTCCAAGTGTCTGTGGATATGAGGACATATCAGCAAAT
>JAZDHT010000036.1:0-11917 GCA_043805615.1 Patescibacteria group bacterium
GCAAAATTAGATTCCCCTTGGGCAACTAATTCTTTAATCCCGATGTCATTAGTTTTGCCCAGTGTTATTTTGGGCTCAGTATAATGAGCTGGTAACTCAACCAAACGCTGATTGGTTAATAAGTTCTGTTGGATTAAGTCAGCAGCTTTTTTCACTTCCAAAGTAACCCCAAGTTGATCTGGTAAAAACTTAATTGCCCGGTCATTTTTCATGACAAAAATCGCATTAATAGCTGGCTGGTCAACAGAAACTTTGATAGTTTGTAAATATTTATTTAATTCATCTGGGTTTAATCGAACCAGAAATGATTCTGGTTGTTTAGTAATCTCTACCCAACCCCATAATTGCTCACTAGTTAATTCAATCTCTTGAGTACGCGTCTTCAATATGTACGACTGAGCTAAATTTTGATTAATCCGATCAGCAGTTGTTTGGACAATTTCACTAGTGAATTTCGGCAGAGTTGTTCGCACTGGTAACCCCACCACCGCAAAATTCAACTGACTCAGCTGATCTCTTGCGATCTGTTCTAGCCGAATCTCGTCTACAGCAATCCCAGTTACAGCTGGCTTGATGGTAGCCGTTTGCCCCACAACTAACACTTCACCATCTACACCAGCTTGATTAATAGCTCGGCTAATAGTAGTAATATTTTGGTTTAATTTATTTAATTGATCTTGATAGGTAGCTGGTAAATGTACCCTCGCAATTACGGCATAGAATCTGTGGCCAAAATTAATTAAAGCATTATTGCTACGACCAAATTTTGCAATTACCTCAGCTGTTTCGGTGGAAGAAAAATTAATGCCAAGAGTTTTAAGACTACAAACTTTCTCCCAATCTCCTGATTTAAAAGTTAAACTTTCCTGAGAAGCCGATTTAAATACTGGGTCAATTATTGTAGTTAACTCGTCTAGCGGCTGGCCACCCAAGTTGACATCACCCAACCACACACCAGGCAAAACTCGGTTTGCATAAACCAAATCCAAAGATACATAAAATACCGCCGCGCTCACTAGTACAGCACCCAATACCCAGACCCATGGTTTGACCGGACTATGTTTAGCCAACATGTCTCTATTCTAACTGAAGAATCTCTTGCAATACTAATTTAGCCAACTCTGTCTTGGAAGGGGATTGGGGTTGGTTAGACAAGTTTAAATAATGTGGCCCAGAAGTTATTTTTGATAGCGCAGATGGCCAAATTATGACTTGGCCACCTGGTAAAACGATTTTTAATACACCCGCTTCGTTGGTTACTTCAACTAAGATCTGTGCATTGATAATTTCTTCGGCAGATAACCCCACAATATACTTATTTAATAATCAGACCAATAATCAGCAAGGCAACTATATTAACCACTTTAATCATTGGATTAATAGCGGGGCCTACCGTATCTTTGTATGGGTCCCCAACTGTGTCACCTGTGATAGCCGCTTTGTGACTATCCGAACCTTTACCTCCGAGATTGCCTAATTCAATATATTTTTTGGCATTATCCCAAGCTGCACCACCAGTAGTCATAGAAATAGCAACAAAAATACCTGTAACAATACTCCCGACTAACAAGCCTCCCAAAGCCACTGGCCCCAACAAAACACCTACCAATATCGGTGCTACTACTGGGATTAGCGCTGGGATAATCATCTCTTTAATCGCGGCTTGAGTAACTAAATCAACTGCCTTGGCGTAATCAGGTTTAGCCTGTCCCTCCATAATGCCAGGGATCTCTTTGAATTGTCGCCGTACTTCCAAAACTACCGCCCCCGCCGCTTTACCAACTGCCTCCATAGAGATAGAAGCAAATAAATAAGGAAGCAAACCACCAATAAACAACCCAATTAATACCATAGGATCTCCTAAAACAAATTCATAGGTCTTCCCGGCAATGTGTTGTAACTCTTCTGCATAAGCGGCAAACAAAACAATAGCCGCTAAACCAGCCGAACCAATAGCATAACCTTTAGTAACAGCTTTAGTGGTGTTGCCAACTGCATCCAACGGATCAGTTACTTGCCTGACTCTCTCTGGTAACCCTGCCATTTCGGCAATACCCCCAGCATTGTCTGTGATAGGCCCGTAGGCATCAATGGCCACAATGATCCCAGTCATAGATACCATGGCCATAGCAGCAATAGCAATACCATACAGACCACTTAGAGTATACGCACCCCAAATCGCAACTATAATTACCAACACTGGTAAAACAACTGATTTCATCCCCACGGCTAACCCAGCAATAACATTAGTACCATGACCAGTTTCTGATGCCATGGCAATCTGTTTAACCGGGGCATATTGGGTAGATGTGTAATATTCTGTAATCCAAACAATCAATGCTGTAACTGCTAAACCAATTAAAGCTGCCCAGAATAGATTATCCACCGGCAAATCAATCTTGCCAACAACAATACGATTGACTACAGAAAAACCTAAAACGGCTAAGATACCACTGACTGCTAACCCGCGATATAAAGCAGCCATAATTTTTTTATCTTTGCCTAAACGAACAAATAAACTACCAATCACCGAAGCTAATACTGAAACGCCACCTAAAATCAATGGATAAACTGCCAGATTTTGGCTTTCACCGTATAATAAATTCCCTAAGATAATAGTAGCTACGGCCGTCACCGCGTATGTTTCAAATAAATCTGCTGCCATCCCAGCACAATCTCCAACATTGTCTCCAACATTGTCAGCAATGACCGCTGGATTGCGGGGGTCATCTTCAGGGATATTGGCCTCAATTTTGCCCACTAAATCAGCCCCCACATCAGCAGCTTTGGTATAAATCCCTCCCCCTAAACGAGCAAAAATTGAAATCAAGCTTCCACCAAAACCAAGGCCAACTAAGGCGGTTGTGTCGCGGAAAATCATATAAAATATACTGACTGCTAGCAATGCTAACCCCACTACAAATAAACCTGTGACAGATCCACCTTTAAAAGCTACATCTAATGCTTTTGCCATGCCATGACTGGCCGCGGCTGTAGTCCGAACGTTAGCTCTAACTGATACATGCATCCCCACTATCCCCGCTAACCCAGAAAAGACAGCACCAACCAAAAACCCTAACCCAACTTTATAGCCTAACACCCACCAAATTATCACGAATAATATCACCGCCACGATACTAATTGTGGTGTATTGCCGATATAAATAGGCTTTAGCGCCTTGTTGGATAGCCTCTGCGATCTCTCGCATTCGTTCATCGCCAGTTGGTTGTTTAAGAACCCACCAAATTAACCAGCCTGCATAGCCCAAAGCAATTAACCCACTAATAATAGCAAACCCTAAAGCATAATTAACTAATCCCATGACCGTGTACAATTATTTGATAAAAATAACGACTTTGTATTATATATTCTTTTCTCCGCTAACAAAAATAATGTTTATCTTATAATCTATTATATGTTATTTAACACTTGCTGATAAACTGCTAGGGTTTGCTCAGCCATTTGGTCAAAAGAATATTTCTTAACTTGACGCAATCCTAACTGTTTTAATTCTTGGCGTAGAGAATAATTATTAGCAACTTTAGCCATCGCTTTCGCCATGGCTTCTACTGATAGGGGATCAAAATATTCTACTGCTTCCCCAAGAACTTCCGGCATACAAGAAGCGTTTGACGCTACCACTGGTGTCCCACAAGCCATCGCCTCTAAAGGCGGTAACCCAAACCCTTCATACAAAGACGGGAAAACAAATAATCCAGCGCCATTATATAAATATGGCAGATCATCATCGGGGATATAGCCAGTCAAAATAATATCTGATTTCAACCCCAATTTTTGGATGGTGGCTAATACTTCTGGGGCTTTTTGGTCAATTTTCCCCGCTAAAACTAATTGATAATCCAATCCATACCGGCGCTTTAATAAATAAAAAGCTCTGATTAATCTGACAATGTTTTTGTGTTGACGCCATTGTCCAACATACAAAAAATATGGGCGAGAAATATTAAACTTACGCTTCAATTCTGTGATTCTACCCGTATCCTTAATCGGTTTGTAGCGATCAGCAACTGCCTCATGGATTACGGCTATTTTTGCTGGATCAATTTTTAATAATTGGACTATATCTCGCTTAGTTGCTTCAGTAATAGCAACTATCGCTTTGGCATTATGACAAGCTTTTTGGATGGCCATTCTATAAGCTACCCTCTGCCACCACCTTTTTTGGGTGCGTCCAGCAAACCACCACAAAGTTAGATCATGGATAGTAACAACACTAGGAATTTCTCGCCAAAAAATAGGAGAATTAAAATTAGTGTAATGGATTAAATCTAATTTAGCCTTACGCAAAACTAGCGGGTACCAAACTTGTTCCGCCCAAGAGTAATGTGAGTATACTGCCTTAATTTTATTTAGATTTAAAGCATAAATAGGGAAACCTGACCAAGCCTTTGGCGAAACAAATACCGAATACGTGTCATCTTGGTCATGCCTTAATAAATGACGTATCAATTCCTCTGTATACTGGCCAATACCCACTGCTTCAGCAGTACCAAACATCCTTGCATCAATGCCGATATGATAGTTTCTGTTCATGTGCCATTACACCTAAAATGAATATAACCCAAAATAAGGCTGATAAATCGTTTTTCCAATAAGCCATATCTAACATCCCATGAGCTAACAAAGCCACCATTACTGCGACTATAGTAATTGCTATCATATTACGTTCTCTCACTAATGACCAGATTAGTTTAAACCAAATTACTAGCAACCAAGCAAAACCAACAACCCCTACAATACCTAAGTTAACCCAGAATTGGAGAAAAATATTATGAGAGTGCAACATAATCAATTCAATCGGAGGATGAAATATCTGATTAGCAAATTCTAAATATCTTTGTTCAAATAAACCCAGCCCAATACCTGTTAACCAATGTTGTTTGATCATGAGCAGAGCAGTTTGCCAAACTTGTAACCTTACATGCGACGATGATTGACCAACTAAATCTAACATTTGCTGAAATTTAGGATGTTGCCATTGTGAAACCACTACCAAACTAGCACCTAGCCCCCACCACAGTAAATTTAACCATCGGGGTTGGGTTAATATCCAAAAAATTAGCCCGCCTATAAGCAAAGCCAGCCAGCCCGCATACGATAAAGTAAAATATAAAGCAGTCGCCATAAGAATCTCGGCGATTATTAAACTTATGCGCCACTGCCGCCTAGTTGTTTGGACGATTAAACCCCAACCCAAAACCATTACTGGCACCAAAAACAAAGATAAGTAATTGGCCGAGGTGAACCAAGCTGAAACTCGTTGATCAATGGTAATAAAATTACCAGTAACAACTTGGTGAATAGCTACGACACTTAAAATCACTCCTGCAACCACCAACCCGGCACTAGCATGCTGAAAGATACTCTTAATTTGGCGCTGAGATGATAATAAAATCATCGCCAACAATACTGGATCAATAAACCATCCTTTTATAATCCCTAGAGACAAGGTGGTTTGAGTCGAAACAACCAAACCAACAAGCAACCCCACACCAAGCAACCCTAACGGAACCTTATATGCCGACCACCAACCAAAAAGTTTTTGATAGTTTTGTCGATATTGAACTAACCACACTATAAATACTGTGTAAATGGCTAATTCTAACCAAGTAGTAGGGATGCCCAACACCCAAAACTTAATTAAGTAGGTTGGCAGAATGAGTGCCAAAACAAAAATTACTTTATCTTTGTGACGCCTAGCTAGATAAACAAACCCAAGAACCCAAACTAAAGTTAACCAACTAATCATTAGAAATATTTTTACTCAATGCTAAACCTAATATAACCCACCATAAAGCCAAGACCGGAGTGTATAACCAACTGTTAACAAATAATGAGTTAACAATTAAAGCCATAGTACTAGCCAATACTCCTAGAGCAAGAAATTGGCGCTTTGCCAAAATAATTTTGATTAGCCCAATTAAAATCATCATTACCATGCCTAAATAAGCCGCCAACCCGAGAGCACCTGTAGTTGTAGCAATCGTTAGTAAACTACTATCAAACCCTGAATAAGCTCGGCTTTGCGGTTGATAAATAAATCTTGCTTTAGTGTAAGGCAAAGTATTATACCCTACACCCAAAATTGGTTCTTGTTTGATAATGGTGAGAGCATCTTGCCAGGAATCTAAGCGATGTTGAGCAGTAACATCAATATTAAAAATTCCACCTACTCTCGTTTGTAGGCGCGGTGAAATTAAAACTACTAAACCCACTAGCAACAACCCCATCAACGCCACCCGCCAGTAACGCCACCCCACAATCAACCAAAAAACTATCAATGCTAGCAATGCACTGCGAGAGTAAGTTAAAAATACCGCCAAATTAATCAAAATAATGATTAATAACCACAACCACCGCCAACGGGTTTTAGTGGATGGGTTAAACCATTGACGTAAGGGGATAACCAACCCTACTACTAAAAATCCACCTAATAAATTCGGGTCTAAAAATGTAGAAACTAGACGATTTTGATGGGGATCCCACCCCAATCTTTCCCAAAAACCTAGATTGGGGAAGATTATTAATTGCACTAGCCCCAATAGAACAACCAACCCTAGGGTTACCCCAATAAAATTAAATGTGCTATTACGCTGTGCCCGATTCAACGCATAAGCCCATATAAATAACCCGGCATAAACAACCCATCTTACCAAAAATAACCCCGATACCAACATTTCTGGCAAATTAATCATACGTAAACTACCTAACAAAGAAATTGTAGCTAGTAAAATAAACAAACCAGCAGACCAAATAATTAAAGGAAGTCTGGTTAATTTACTGTGGCGCAATTGCCATAAACCTAGCAGTACCATTACTAATACTGCTAAATCTAAAATTGATGCTTTACCAACTCCTGGCAATATAAGTATTAATAAATTACCACCCAACAGCGCTAGGCAAAACCATATCAAAATGAGATTAAAAAATTTATTATTTTCCAACTTCTTCTAAAATTTTTATAGTATCATGGCTCGTTCTCCCCCAATTAAATTGTTGGGAACGATCACGGCCTTTCTGACTTAAAGTATTAGCTAAATCAGTGTTGGTTAATATGTTTTTAATAGCCTGGTATAACTCTTCTGTAGAATTGGGGGTAATTAGAATCCCTGCATCACCAACCACTTCAGGCAAAGAAGCAATATTGGACACAACTACCGGAACTCCCAAACTCATTGCTTCTAGTGGGGGTAACCCAAAACCTTCATAAAGCGATGGGAAAACTAGAACTTTAGCTTGTCGATAAACAGACCGCTTTTGTTCTGGTGCAACATTATTGAAAATATAAATATCTTTTTTATATGGGCTACTTTCAATCTCTTGTCTCAATTCACCACTTTGCCACCCCCATCGACCCACCATAACCAATTTAGCTGTTGGGACATCTTTTTTAACTTGATTGAAAGCTTTGACAAGTAAAACCAAGTTTTTACGTGGTTCAAATGTACCAACAAATAAAACTACTGGCCCTGTAGGTAGGGGATATTGCTCATCTTGTTGAGAAAAACTAGCTGCCAACAAGGTAACCTCAATTTTATCTGGCTTAATCTTAAACAACTTAACCGCATCTCGCTTAGTTGCTTCTGAAATTGCTATTATCCTTCGTGAATTAGCTAAAGCTGGACGCATCCACATTCTTTCCAACAAAACTGATTTAGTATTGTGGGTGGTAGGAAACAAAAAACTCACAAAATCCATCACGGCAGTTACTACGGGCACCCTCCGAACCAAAGCTGGGACAATCAAACTAGTGGGAGAAAAATATACATTGACTGGATGAGTAAAATCTAAATATAACCACACTAAGATTTGCCAAATCAAAGGGTGGGTTGGCCAAATTTTTGTTTTAACATTAGCACGCTTCCACTCTAATGGAATAGGCTGATCCGAAAAAAGAACAAATTTATGTTGGTTGGCTCGGATTAATTCACTAACAACTTGGTAAACATACTCGCCCTTACCAGCGCGTATTTTTTTTACTCCTTCTCTAACATCAATTCCAATAATCACTTAACTCCTCTGGGTAACATTTCTAATAATTCTTCTTTTGTAACAGCTTTGACGAGCAACATCACTAAACTATAAATGACACCCCCGACTACCACCAACCAAATCAGACTCTCTCCCCTTATCAAATACAACCCTGCTGACATAATTATGCTGGACAACAATGCTAGACCAAAAACTCGCCATTTAATTTTAAATTTCAATTTTTTAAGCACTAGGTAACCACTGGCCAATAAAACCCATACCTCTGTGATGACCGTTACTAACGCAGCTCCCCAATAAGAGTAATGGGGGATAACAATCATATTGGCGACGATATTAAAAGTGGTAGCCCCTAAATATGGTAACAACAATTGTTTTTGTTGGTCGGCCGCAATCATAGTGTATATCATCACACTATTAAGAAACGACCCGCCTAAAGCTAATACTAAAATTTTTAATAAGGGGCCCGAAGCAACAAACTCACCTCCAGCAATAAGCAACATAATTTGACTAGAAGCGATGATTGTCCCAGCCACTAAAGGTAATGCAACGATACTTAAGAAATCGAATGCTTTCTGAAAGATAATCTGAGCGTCAACAATAGATCTATTTATAGCAGAAGTCATTACTGGCAAAACTGAGCTCATAAAAATACTAGGTACTACTAATAAAACCTCTAAGATTTTATAGGGTGCACTATAAATACCTACTGCCTCTGACCCTTTGATACCAGCCAACATTAAAGTATCAATGCGGAAATAAATTACACCCAATACCATAATAATTCCCATAGGCAAAGCTTTTTGAATGATTTTCCCCCACTCTTTGAAATCAAATGCTGGTTTTAGCCAATATTTAACCCCGACAAACATAATATTGATTGCGAATACCACTATATTAGCTACCACTACCGTCAACACCATATCTAAAACAGTGCCGCTGTGGCTAACAAACCACCAAACTAAACCCAACATCAAAAACCTGCCGATCACGTCAGAGATAGTGGCTTTATACATTATTAAATTAGCTTGGAAAGAGCCTAAAGGTATCTGGTTCAGTGAAATAAAGAATTGGGAAACTGCCCCCAATAAAATACCTTGTCTAATTATATGGGAATATGGCAACCCTAAAGTGATACCATAGGCTAGCATAAATACCACCAAACCAAAAACTATTTTAAGCCCAAGCATATTGTTAAGAATAACTGCCTCTTTGTCAGGATATTTAGCAATTTCCCTAACACCAATTACAAACAACCCCAAATCCACCACCACCCCGAATATCCCTAAATAAGCAAAGATTGTCGCATAGTCACCATAACCAGCTACCCCTAAATATCTGGTTAAATAAGCCACAACCACTATTGAGGTGGCCACAGTAACAGCCTTCCCGATTAATTGAATGGCTGTATTAAACGCTATCTTGCTGGTGTTACTCAATGGGATGATATTTTAGCCATATATTGGATAGGAACACGTGGTAAATACCATTTTGGGAATAGTTTTAAACTGTAGTATCTACTAATTTCTATATGATATGGCGATAAGATGCCCTCCCAAACTTGTTTACTCAACAATCTTTCATCACCAACATCTCTATGAGGATAAAATTGGTTAGGCACACTCAACCAAACAACTGGCGCTACTCGCAAATGATCTTTTAGTAATTGTTGGATATTTTCATTAGAAAAATGTTCTAGAAGGCCTTGATGAAAAACTATGTCAAAACTTTGGTCAGGGAAGGGGAGCTTAAAAGCGTCTCCCTCTACTAAAATATTTTTTCCGGCAAGCCGCCGTTTCATCTCATCAGCCTTAGTTAGAACTATCTGGTCATTGTCGATGGTAGTCACTTCTATCCCTAACTGCGACAAAAAAATACTCATCGTGCCAGTGCCAGCACCAACTTCAAGTACTCTTTTAGGTTTGTCGTCAATAATAGCGGTTAAAAAGTCTTTTTGCCCATATAAATTACGAATATAGCCATCTATACCCATGTCTTTCGCATAATATTCTGACCAGGTTTTCACTTTATTTACCGCTTACACGGATAACTACATGCCGATCTGGCCCCACGCCCTCACTTCCAGACACCAAACCTGTTTCCTCGGTAATTTTACTATGGACTAACCTCCGCTCAAATGAAGACATGGGCATCATATGCACGGCATTGCCACTAGCTTTTAATTGCCAGATTGCTTCCGTAACCAATTTATCAATATTTTTTTGTTGGGTGTCTCGAAAATTACCAATATCCACTATTAGCCGGTAGGTTAAATCAGGGAACTTAGTTTTAAATATTATTCTCCATAAGTGTTGCAAGGCTAAAACTGGTTGCGGGTTAGGTTGGACAAACATGAAATCACGACCAGTACGCACTTTGATAGATATATTAGAATCTATCTCCTCTAAATCAATCTCTGGCCGAACTGGCCATTCCGCAAAAAATGATTTAATCATTTGCTGTAAAAAATCCTTAACTTCCTGCTTCATTATTTTGTGATTTAAATTGGTACATTATAATAATTTGTTGGATCACCGTGAAAACAGTGGTAGCTACCCAATATAAAGCTAGGGCGGCAGGCAGACTCAGCCCGATTACCACTGTGATAATAGGGAATAAATACATCATTTGCATATTAATAATTTTGGCAGCACCCCCACCTTGCCCAACTGGATTAAACTTCATCATTAACCAGCTTTGTAAGAGTTGAGCGCTACCCGCCATAACTGCTAAATAAACATTAGGCACAGCTAGATCTATCTGCAAAAAAGTTATACCGGTAAAACCTAGAAAAATATTATTAATAGTGGTGGGGATATGGGGGAACCAGTTATATAGCAAATCAAGACTATCAATATTCAACCCTGCCATAAACACTCTATATAGAGCATATAAAATTGGTAGTTGAATGATCATAGGAAGACAACTGCCCAAAGGGTTAACTTTATTTTCTTTATAGACCCGCATTAATTCTTGTGATTGTTTTGATTTATCATCTTTATGCAGATCTTTTACTCGATCAATTTCTGGTTGAATACTTTTTAATTGTTGCTGAGCACGTAATGTTTGCGCATAGGATGGATACAAAATCAATCTAATAATCAAAGTGAGAGCGATAATAGCTAAGCCTAAATCATGCCCGGGGATATAAACATACAACAACATCAACACATTAAATAATGGTTGATATAACACTTTAGTGATCAGAGAAGTTTTAGAAATTGTTATGGCAGGGGTTATCATTTTTTATATTATTTTACTAAATCAATCCCACCTGGGTGATAAGGGTGGCATCGCAATAACCGTTTGATAATTGACCATCCACCTTTAATTAAACCATTCTTCTGGATAGTTTCGTAGGCATACTCCGAGCAAGACGGATAAAATCTGCAGTAGCCATAAGGACGAGTATGCTTAAACCAACCATGGTCCAAAGACAGACTAATTTGATAACTTTTAATCAATTGTAAAACTAGCTTTTTAGTAAATTGGCTCATTACTTTAATTGTCTAGCTATATTAGTCAGAATGTTTTTGATCTCCGCGTAAGATTTGTCTAGAATAGCAACTTTAGTATATATTGTGGCAACTACACTAGTTGGTATGGGTAATTGACGCCAGATTTCTTTAATACGTCGGCGGATAAGATTGCGAGCAGCAGCTTTTTTGTTTATTTTAGTGCTTACAACTACCCGCAAGCGCTTATGAGAAAATCTAATAGCATCACTTTTAAAATAGCGCAATGTCAAAATCTGGTGGTGGATTACGCGTTCAGGGTATTTTTCTGGCATCTTTACACTGATAATTTTGATCTACCCTTAGCACGCCGCCGAGATATCACCTTGCGACCACCTTTAGTAGCCATCCTGGCCATAAAGCCCAATTTACGTTGGCGACTCTTTTTCTTG
>JAZDHT010000037.1:0-2096 GCA_043805615.1 Patescibacteria group bacterium
TTCAAAGTACGGTAATAATGGAGAAATAACAGGCACGCCCAAATGGGTAAAAGGGCAAAATGACGGCGCTCTTGACCTTGATGGTAAAACAACAGTTATCCTCGTTCCACTTTCTGACTCATTGGGTAAGCTCAAAGCCCCTATGACTGTAGGAGCCATCCTTAACGTTGTAGAATACCCTATTGATTGGCAGGGGGTGGCTTCTATGGATGCTACAGCGGCTGATCGCAACAATGGTTGGAAATGTGGATTCCATAATAAAAATCCGACTCTCACAAGATGGCCCGACACAGATTATGATGCTACCAGTATAACCCTCAAAGAGGGTGAGTGGCACTACCTCGTATACGTGTTTGATGCACAAGATGCTAAATTCTACGTAGATGGGGAATTGGCACAGCACATGCCTGCAGCGGATCTGAATAACATTGACGTATCTAAATCTCCTCATCTGGATATCGGAGCAGAATCAGGAAGACCTGCAAACTATTACTCACATCTGATTTTAGATGAACTCTGGATATCTAACAAAGGGGCAGACATAGATGAGATTAAAAGCCTATCGAATCCAGCGTCAATTTTGAGCGTTAATTCCGGGGATAAAGCGACAACAACCTGGGGTAAGCTCAAAGATAGCCAATAGTCTGTCCAGGGTTTATCCCGTACCTTTTTTGAGCACCCCGCAGCTTGCTGTGGAGTAGAAGAATATAAATCTTTCCGGAGGGGGTTTAATGGTCCGCAGTTTAAACTCACAATGCAAAGCTGGCTATTTAGTCAGTAATGGAGGATTTGGAAATGAAAAGATGTTCTTTTCTGGTTTTGTTGGTATTGGGCTTATCGCTAAACGTAAGCGCTAAGAGTATCCCGGATACTGTTGGGATATGGACATTTGATAACATTAAAGGTGATACTGTTATTGATGATTCTGGAAATGGAAATGACGGTAAGATTCTGGAAAAAGCCGAAATTGTTAATGGTAAGTTCGGCAAAGCTATCAAGTTGAATGGGAGCAATCAATGTGTTGAAGTTCCTGATAGTGATAGCCTTGATATTACTGATGAGATCACTATGATGTGCTGGTTCAACTGGGACGGCGCCGGTGATGGTTGGCAAACATTTTTCTCTAAGGGACCCATGAGTGGAACCAATGAAAACTGGGCTTTATTCATCAATACGGCTAGTGGATACTTCCATTTTATATTAACTCCTGGCGGTGCAAGGGTAAATACTGACTCTCCAAATGGTGTAGTAAAAAAGAGTGAATGGCAATTTGTTGCAGCCACCTGGGATGGAAAAAATATCAATTACTATCTTGATGGTAAAATGATAAAAGAGTCACCTTTGTCAGGAAAATCAACTCCAAATACCAACATCTTAAGGTTAGGTCATCGAGAGGCAGCTACACACTGGTGGATGGGGTTGCTTGATGAAATGGCTGTATTTAATAAAGCTTTATCTGAAGATCAGGTCAATGCTATTATGAAAAGTGGACTTGTCGGTTTTATGGCTGTGGAAGCAAAAGGCAAACTCTCTACTGCCTGGGGAGAGATCAAATCCAGGTAATAGAAACTCTTTTTTTTAAGGGCAGTTTGCGAAATCTCAATTTGAGAAATCCAAACTGCCCTATTTTTTTTGCGCAAATCAACCCATTGACATTTACAATAATCAACAGTATGATTGTTGGTAACAGCGAATTAAGGCATTTCAAATTGCAAGCCAGGGTTGCCAACAATCGTTGATAATCTTAGCAAGCAAAAAATTGCCTTGTTTGGTCTTTAATAATTAGTTTAGGTCGCGCCTTTTTAGCGCGAGTATGGCAAAGCCATACCCCTAACAATGAAAGGAGAATGTTTAAGGGACTAATACGGTTCGTTGTGGTACGGCGGTTTAGAATTCAAATATGAAACTGGTTAGTTGATTGACCAGCGATGGAGGATTTGGAAAATGAAAACGCGAATTGTTTCTATTGTGATACTAATCTTATTGGCTGTATTCTTTGGGGGTTGCGATTATTTTAATGAACCCCCAGTAATTGAAGAAGTAACCGCAAGCAAACCCGAGGTTGCCCCCGGTGAAGAAGTGATAATTAATGTCGT
>JAZDHT010000038.1:0-2475 GCA_043805615.1 Patescibacteria group bacterium
CTGGCTATCGCGATGTATCACGATCAGGGCATGATCCCGATAAAATTATTGGCCTATAAGAGAGGCGTAAATATGACTCTCGGATTGCCTTTTGTCCGTACATCGCCCTGCCATGGCACGGCCTATGACTTAGCCGGTAAATGGGTGGCTGATTCAGGCAGTATGCTGGAAGCTTTAAAAGTAGCGGCTAAAGCCTGCCGTTTTGCGAATGAGCACTAACTTGACTGGAGGTAGAAGAATAGAAAACAGTGTTGAGTTTTGAGTGTTGAGTTTCCCCCTGCTGATTTGTCCGAAAACCAGGACAAATCAAAAACGCGGGGGCAGGTGAATTTAGGGAAAAGCTTTTATTGATATCTTTTTACCTAAACTCAAAACTTAAAACTTATAACTCAAAATTGTCTTTGCGTTGGGAGTTCCAGTTGAAAAGATGGGGACAAGTATTCCTTACTGATAAAAGAGTAGCTTTAGATATAGTAACAGCAGCGTCTTTGACAAAAAATGATCGGGTTATAGAGATTGGACCTGGCCGGGGAGTGATGACCAATTTGATGGCTCCGCTGGTACAGCAGTTGATCGCCGTGGAGATCGATCCGCGGTTGGCGCAGGGTCTGCAGGCAGACTTCAGACAGCAACCTGGAGTGATAATTTTACGGCAAGATATTATGCGCTATCAACTACCAGCAGAATTACTGGATGGGCCATTCAAGGTTATTGCTAATCTTCCTTATTATATTACCTCTCCGATCATTTTTCAATTATTGGATTGGCATCATACAAATCCGGAATTTAAGAAAGTCATCATCATGGTGCAAGAAGAGGTTGCTCAGCGGCTGGCTGCTGATCCCGAGAGTAAGGATTATGGCGTATTATCCATCATGGTGCAATTTTACGCGGAAGTTCGTATTGTACGCTTGGTGCCAGCCAGTTGTTTCACACCGGTACCCAAAGTTGATTCGGCAGTGATTGAAATAGAATTTTTACCACGACCACGGGAAAAAGTGCCCAGTGTCACTACTTTCAAAAAGGTAGTTAAAGCTGCTTTTGCCCAAAGGCGCAAGACTATTTTGAACAGTTTAAAGCATAATTATGGGATCAACGTCGACTTACTTGACCTAAGCCTGAAGGAAGCGGGAATAGAACCCGGACGGCGGGCTGAGACTCTCAGTATCGCTGAATTTGCTCGACTAACAGAGGCGATCTATGAATCCTGTAAGACCTCAACAGACGATCAACAATAGCAGTTTCTATGCCCATATTTTGGAGCTTGGGAAAATAGACATTTTCATCTATAATGCTTATTTAGTGGAGGAGGTCTAACAGGATGAAAAGCAAAAAGTTAACGACTGATTTTTTTATATTAATTATTTTTATAGCGGCTATTACACTCTGGCACTATCTGAGCCCCAGTGATAATGTTTTTTTACATGGTGTTTTCCGTAAATTATATTATATCCCGATCATCTATGCGGCTTTTAGACTTGGCCCGCTAGGCGTAGCAGTAACGGCATTTATCAGCAGTTTCTTTTATATGTTAAGGATCTGGCCTCCACCTCAGCAATTGGGGACCAGCTGGATATTGGATAATACCCTGGAAATTATTCTCTACATTATTGTGGGATTAACTGTGCATATACTGGTCCAGCTGGAAAACCGGGGCAAGGCAGCTCTGATGAAGGCCCACCAAGACCTCCTAAAAAAAGAACAAATGAAATCTAAGTTTATTTCCATTGCTTCCCATGAATTCCGCACTCCATTGACGGTGTTGAGTGGGTATATCAGCCTGTTTGAGCTGGGCATGTTTAAAGATAAGGAGGTGGAATTTAAGCAGAAATGCGCCAAGGCTAAGGAAATAATCAACCGTTACCTGCAGACTATTGACAATATATTGGATATGGTTAAGACCGAGCAAAAAGATAAGTTGGAAAAAAGAGATGATCTGAATTTAAATGAACTTATTAAGGATGTATATGGTGACTTGGAAATATTTGCGCAGAAACGGAAGCAGACCCTGGTTATGGAACTTGACCAGAATTTGCCATTGGCCAAGATGAACAAACGGGAAATGAACCAGGTGGTCACTAATTTGGTAATGAACGCGATTAAGTTCACTCCAGATGAAGGAAAGATCACGATCCGGACCAAGACGTTCCCGGATAAGATCCAGGCGGAGATCGCGGATACCGGTATCGGCATCCCGGAAAATGAGTTTGAAAATATTTTTGAAAGTTTTTATGAAGTAAAGTCTGATGACCAGCACTCATCCGGGACTTTTGAGTTTAAAAGTGGTTCTCTCGGGTTAGGCTTGACCCTGGTCAAAAGAATAGTCGAAAATTATCAGGGCAAAGTGTGGGTAGAAAGCGTCGTGGGCAAGGGCAGCACTTTCTATTTCACCGTACCCTTGGAGAAACCAGAGGAAAAACATGAGCCCGTATAGCGAAAAAGTAATGGAACATTTCCGTAATCCCCACAATGTAG
>JAZDHT010000039.1:0-28688 GCA_043805615.1 Patescibacteria group bacterium
CCGAAACAGTTTTTAAATATCTCTCAAAATATTTAGCAAACTCTTTTTTAGAGAAACTAGCGTAAAAAACTAATTTCCATGGCCGATATGGTGCGGTAGCGAATACTTCACCTTTATTATGTCGCCTAAATCTATCTTTAATATCTTCTGTGTAACCAAAGTAAAAATTTAAAGATTTTGAGCTATGTAAAATATATGTGTAATACATACTTTTGGGCAAAGCTGTCCGTCGCCTCTGGCTATGAAACAGTGGCTAGCCATTCCGAAGCCTTGGCGAAGGATGGCTGGGGCGGCAGGATTCGAACCTGCGATCACGGGACCAAAACCCGCTGCCTTACCACTTGGCTACGCCCCAATGAAAAATCACTATGCGATTTAATGTAACACCAATTACCAATGTGCACCAATAAACCAATTTTACACTGAAACCTCCCCTGCCGGCAATTTTTTAGGAGAGTTGACAAACCCTGCCGAACCTAGTAGTATTTAGATAGTTGCCTAAATATCTAAATACTCTCTCATATGTCTACCCAAGCTTTATCCGGCGCTCTCCATGCCCTCAGCGATCAGTCCCGCCGAAGAATTTTGCGCATGTTACAAAAACAAGATATGACTGCTGGCCAGATTGCTACTCGCTTCCCTACTCTGACCCGCCCTTCTTTATCCCATCATTTTTCTGTGTTAAAACAAGCTAATCTGGTCACTTCGGAGCGACATGGACAGTATATCCGTTATTCCTTAAATACAACTGTATTTTACGAAATATTAAATAATTTATTAGAAACTTTTGGAGGTACAAATGAAATTCAACATTAAAAACGAATGGTTTTCTTGGTTAAGTATATTGATTGCCGCTATTATTGGCTGGTGGGCTTTCCCTAAATTGCCCGCCCTTACCCCGTCGCATTGGGGGATTACTGGCGAAGTTGATGGTTGGTCTACACCAATTGGCCACGCCCTTGGCATCCCAGCTATGATGTTAGGATTATATATCTTATTTTTGCTCATCCCCATCTTAGAACCCCGACGCAAACATTTTCAAGAATCATTGGGATTTTACCAAATGATCCGCAATGTTATGATGGCGTTTATGCTGTTCTTGTTTCTTATTACCACTTGGACAGCTGTTAGTGGCCAGCCCTTGCGCATTGATGTTATTGTGCCAATAGCGGTAGGAGTATTATTTATTTTGATCGGGAATTATTTGCATCAGATTAAATCAAACTTTTTTATGGGCATCCGTACTCCTTGGACACTGTCATCTGACACTAATTGGAAAAAAACCCATCACTTGGGTGGATATATGTTTGTCATTGGTGGATTGTTATTCTTCACCACTCCCATTTGGCCAACTCCCTTAAATTTCTACATCCCAATGATTGGGATTTCATTAGCTGGGCTTGTGCCCGTTGTTTATTCCTATCTTCTCTTCCGCCGAGACCATAAGTAATTAATTGATATACTATAGCCAATGGGAAGAAACAATGCGTCAGTGGGAAATCTCTGACTTGCCTAGATATCAGGATTGATCCCTCGCAGTAAAAGCAAGATCACCTATTGAGCGTTTCTTATCCGGCCGGCCACTTCGGTGACCGGTTTTTCTTGTCTAGATTCCCGCCTTCGCGGGAATGACAAAATTTAACTCATTAATTGCATTGGGAGAACAAATAATAATTGCAAAAACCTGGATTCCGGATCAACTATCGATATATTTTCAGGTTGGCCCGGAATGACAAGGTTAGTGTTTGGGTTTAATGGTGTAGCCAAAATCGGTGTCTAATACTTGGTAACCCTTGGCTTCGATGAGTTTACGTAGTTCATCGGACTTAGCCCAATCTTGAACATCGCGGGATCTTTCGCGTTGATTGGCTAAATCTATAACTTCCTTAGGGATAACTGGCGGTCGATAATTTTTGAGATTTAAACCTAAGACACGATCAAAATCTAAAATGGTAGCTTGTTTATCGGCTAAACTATTATCTGATTTAACCAAAGCCCACATGGTGGCTAACGCTTCCGGGATATTTAGATCATCATTGATTGCTAATGAAAAAGCTTTGCGTGCCGACATAATCACCCGGCCACTTCTGGCTCTGACAGCAAATAAATCACGCAGTTTATTTAAAGAATTCTGAGCGCCTTGCAAAGCTTCTTCAGAAAAATTCAATTTACTGCGGTAATGACTGCTAATAGCAAGATACCGATACACTAAAGGATCGTATCCCATCTGTTCTAAACTGGCCAAGGTAATGAAATTGCCTTTACTTTTGGACATTTTGTCATCCTTGGTAAGTAAAAATGCACTGTGCAACCAGTAATTGGCTAATGGTTTATCGTAAGCGGCTTCGCTTTGCGCAATTTCATTATTATGATGGGTACCGATGTGATCCTCACCTCCAGTATGGATATCAAATGGTTGGCCTAATTCTTTAGTAGAAATAGCCGAACATTCTAAATGCCACCCCGGATAACCTACTCCCCAAGGACTAGGCCATTCTTGCTGGCGTTTTTCATCCCTCTGGGCTGGTCGCCGACTCGGATGAGTCTCTGACTCGGAGAGAGCCTCCGGGCTGGAAGCAGGCAAAGAAAACTTCCACAGCGCAAAATCATGCGGACTACGTTTGGCGCGACTATGTTCTACTCTGGCCTGACCTTCGCTGGGAGCCTTAAGTTTGCCATAATCAGGCAGTTTAGCCGTATCAAAATAAATCCCATCCGCAGTTTGATATGTAAAACCTTTCTTCTCAAGTTGTTGAATTAATTGGATCTGAGGCCTGATATACCGGCTCGCCCAAGCATATTTTGTTGGTGGTTCAATATTTAATTTTTTTAGATCATCCTGAAAAGCCTGCGCATAAAATTGCGTGATTTCTTTAACACTTTTGTGTGCTTTTTTAGCGGCTTGTTCTACCTTATCTTCGCCGGTATCAGCATCAGATGTGAGATGACCCACATCAGTAATATTCATAATATGCTTTACTCTAAAACCAGCATATTCCAGCGTTCGTTTTAGAATATCTTCAAAAATATAGGTGCGCAAATTACCAATATGAGCATACTGGTAAACCGTCGGACCACAAGCATAAAAATACACCCATCCGCGTCGGATTGGCTTAAATACCTCTTTGGTTTTGGTCAATGAGTTATGAAATCTAATTTCGGCTTCGGGCATGATTAGGCTTAATTAATTCGCGATTGACTAAATAGGCGCCACCCAGAACTATTATCGCACCGATTAACTGCAAATAACCAAATTGCTCATGTAAAAATATCCATGACAATAATCCAATCTGTACCAACATCGTATTTTGTAGAATCCCGGCCTCAAAAGCTTTGAGATCATTCAGCGCTTGGTTCCACATAATACCAGCAACAGCGAAAATGCCACCAATAATCAGAATGTAAATCCAAGCTGACGGATTAGCTAATTCTGTGATCCGGCTCTGTGATAAACCCAAAGGCAATAGTATTAAAGCACCAATGAAAGTCCCAGCTAGACCAACTATAGTGGCATCATCACCCGGTCGGCGCATAATTAACCGCGTCAATACCACATTCAAGGCGTAACATAATTCGGAAATTAAAATTAGCATCACCCCAAAAGTAGTGCCACTAAAGGGACTACCCGACAAAAATACATAAGCCCCAATAAAGGCAACAGCAACACCAATTATTTGCCAATATTTTAAATTCTCGCGTAAAATTAACCAGCCAAAAATAATCACAAAAATCGGGCTAATTGCGGCAAAGAGTCCAGCTGTACTGCCAGTCACTCCAGTTAAACCAATAATAGCTAATAGCGGAGCAAACACAAACCCCAATATACCTAACCAAATTAGAGCATGAATTTCTTTAGCAGAAAATTTACGGACTAATTTAACTTTGCGAGATATCGCAAAAATTAAAATTGCTACAAAGGCCACAGACTGCACCATGCCAGCCAATAACATCGGTGACACCACCTCTAACCCCAACTTGATCACAATTTTTGAAATTGACCATAATAAAGTTGCCAGGAATGCTTGGATCAACCAACGGCGCATTAGAGCTTTGTTCACACTTCCCTCCTGCCTTCAAATGCTCTAACTAAGGTTACCTCATCAGCGTATTCCAAATCACTGCCCATAGGCAGACCTGAAGCAATCCGAGTAATTTTAACATGGCTATTGGCTAACATTCTTTCAATATATAAAGCTGTCGTCTCACCCTCTATATTATGATTGGTCGCAATAATTAACTCAACAATGCCATCACTTTGCACGCGCTGGACTAATGAAGCTAATTCAAGTTGTTCCGCTGTAATTCCTTCCAAAGGCGACAATCGGCCACCCAACACATGATATTTCCCTTTAAAACTACCCGATTTCTCAATTACTAGAACATCAATAGGTTCTTCGGCTACACACAGCGTTTTAGCATCTCTGCTGGTATCTTCGCAAATAGCACAAGGATCACTATCGGCAATATTATGGCACTGGCTACAATAAATTAAATTGGCTTTTAGATTTAAAAAAGCTTCTCCCAAACCTTTGATATCCATTTGGGGACTTTTAATTAAAAAGAAAGTTAGCCGAGCGGCAGTTTTAGGACCAATCCCGGGTAATTGACTTAATTCATCAATCAATTTTGAAACTGATTTTGGCAACAAATACATATCTAATAAATTAATGTAACCCTTCGCCGACTAGCGGATACACTCAGGGGTTATTGTCTGAGCGAAGTTGAAGACATACCTATGTTTATAAACCGGGGATCCCAAGCCCGCCCATAATCTCTTTGGTTTTGTTCGCCGCTGACTGTTGAGCTTTTTTGATGGCGGCGTTAGTTGCCTGAGTAATAAATTTAATGAGACTGCTCTTTTCTGACAGAGTAATTAAACTATCATCAACTTCTATGGCTGTAATCCGCTGTTCACCTGTTACCGTCACTTTTACCTTACCGCCCAATTCTACACCGGTGAATTCCATCCCCCGCAATTCATTTTGCAACTTTTTGGCCTTACCTTGTAACTCAAATAATCGTTTAGCTCGATCAAACATTAGCTTTCACTGATAATTATATCTTTGATAATAATGTCCCCTATAGGACGATCATTAGTTGTGTCTGTTTTAGTTTTACTAACCTTATCAATCACATCCATCCCATAAACTATTGAACCAAATGGCGTATGCAACCCATCAAGCCAAGGCGTAGATTCTTTAGTGATAATAAAAAATTGGCTACCATTGGTGTCTGGGCCGGAATTTGCCATTGCCACTACTCCGCGGACTAATTTAGCGCTTTCTGTAGTAATTTCATCAGCAAAAGTATAACCCGGACCGCCAGTGCCATCATTAGCAGGATCATCGTCTTTAGATAAAGGATCACCAGTTTGAATCATAAAATCATCAATCACTCGGTGGAATAACACACCATCATAAAAATCTTGATTGGCAAGAACAACAAAATTAGCTACTGTGTTGGGTGCTATTTGATTAAATAAATCAATCTTAATATCACCTTCTGTAGTCACTAGTGTAGCAAAATTACTTTTATTCAAATCTTCCCTAGTAATCTCGCCAAAAGGTCCTGTAATTTTACTCATACTTCGTACCCACATAATTGTCTTGGGCGTCAATAATACCAACACCACCACTAGAATAACCGCAACTACTGGCCAAATCAGCTTTTTCCAAGGAAAGGCTACTCTATACAAATTGCGACGAGCTCGTAATTCCTTTATGGCCGCTTGTCTATCTTGTAGTTTTTGTAATTTGCGTAATTTCTGACGTCTCGACATATTAGTAATATTTTACCTGTTTATTTTAACATTTAATCTGCTAATTGTAATAAAATAAATCAACCCCATATGGGTTCCCCCCCAACTAATTATTTGAGTTAACTCTCTTAAAACAAACGAAACTGATTAGCGGCAATATTAGTTCCCCAGAAAATTACATAAGGACCCACAATTTGGATGATAACAATTGAAACTATAATTACGGCCAATTGGCGCCAAAATGAATTAGTGAAATCACGCTGGTGGCCAGCTTCATCTTTAAAATCTTGAATAAATTTTTGGCTAACAATCATATTATTGTACTGGGTTAAACATCGCCCCGAAGAATCTTGCCCAGAAACCAGCTTGGGCTGATGGGATTTCTGAGACAACTGGAGCACTATCAACAACCATACTAATTATACCCGCACTAGTTAGTTGACGTAAAGAGACACCTATTAAAGACTCCGCTTGGGGCAGTTCTGGTAAAACATACACCGATGATTGCCAAGCCAGATCCTGTAGCGTAGCTAGATCACTAGCATTAAGCAAATTACTCTGTTCCCACGCTAAATATTTATCAATTAAAACTTGATTCTTCTTGGCCTGACGTTTAAATTCATCTTCATCAATTTCAATAATCGTCCCTGTATCAGTCATTGGTTCAATCTTAACTACTGGGACCGAATTAGCCACCACTAAGCTAATTTGTTTAGTTAAACTGTAAGCTGAAGGATCCTGCCCCTTAGCATTAATAGCAATAGTGTATCTTGTGACTGGTGTATCGTTAGAAGTATTAATTTGTAGTTTAGTAGTAAAACTAGGTATACCAGACAAGGGGCTCATGCTAGTTTGCAAACCTGCTGGTACATTATCTAACAATAGGGTGACTTGGCTAGCGTATCCATTGTGTGATATTACTGCAATTTGATATAACGCCGAACCACCAACTTTAACAATGTGCTCTGTAGGTAAAATCACCAGATCAAAAGTGGCTGCTGCTGGCCCACTAGCGCTGGAAGTTAACGTTAAAGCATTTACTGCCCATAAATTAACTCCTGCTCTCTGAAAATTGAACTCCAATGTGCCATTACTTGCTGATGCCTGGAATGTAAGTGCCCGCCATACTCCGGGGTCAGAAGTAGTGATATAATTTACTCCATTTACTACTAATTTAGTAGTAATTGAGTTATTTAAATTACCACTAATTAAAGTAACACTATAATAACTACTCGCCAGACCAGTAATTTTAAAAGTGTTATCTGTTACACCTTGATTAGAATCAGTTTCCAATAAATCCGCCACACCAGCACCACTACTCTGTTCAGCTACGAAAGCTGTTTTCCAGCCAAATTGGATGCCATTATCCGCGGTTTGAGGATAGACTGCCGTACCTCCGTTCACTGATACACTATTCGGGGCTATTTCCGAACTTAATCCTGTCCCAAAATCAAAGATTACTGAAGAACCACCAGCCGCTAAACCAAATCCCACCCAAATCAACAATAATAACCCTAGGGCGAGAATAGTGCGTAATTCACCCTTGGCAAATTCATACAACCAAATAACTGGATTTTTTTTCATCCCCCTTATTATAACAGTTACGCAGTTTCTTCCATCTGTACTAATGCCTCTACCTCTAACCCACGATCAGTTTCTAGAGTTCTAAAAGTCATTGTTTCTGGTTTGAAATAGAGTTCAATTTGACCAATGGGGCCATTTCTATGTTTAGCAATAATTACATCAGCAATATTCTGGCGGTCACTCTCTTTATTGTAATAATCTTCACGATAAATAAACATTACTACATCAGCATCTTGCTCAATGGCACCACTCTCCCTTAAATCGGATAGTTGGGGGATTTTGCGTGGGCGCATTTCCACCGCCCGCGATAATTGCGAAACAGCAATCACCGGGATATTTAATTCTCGAGCTAAAGCCTTTAATCCCCGCGATATCTCTGAAATTTCCTGCGTTCTACTATCCGAAGAATGACGTGCCTCCATTAACTGTAAATAATCCACCACCAGTAAATCTAGCTTTTTATCTGATTGTAAACGCCGAGCTTTGGTGCGCATTTCAATAATATTACTACCTGGAGAATCATCAATATAAATCGGCATTTCAGCTAACTTACTCATAGCATCTGATAATTTAGCAAAATCTTCTTCTCTTAGATTGCCAGTACGCAAACGCCATGAATTAATATCAGATTGGGCACTAATCAACCGATCAACTACTTGATCCTTAGACATTTCCAAATGGAACATACCCACTGCATAGCCATTGGTAGCTGCGTTAAGAACAAAACTCAATGCTAAACTAGTTTTACCCATGCTGGGTCGAGCCGCTACAACGATTAAATCTGATTTCTGAAAACCAGACAAAATGTTATCCAGCTGTTTAAACCCAGTAGGCACCCCGCGGGTTTGCCCGCGATTTTCGTGTAACTTATCAATGCGCTCAAACGCCTCGTCCAATACATCTCGTACTGATACAAACCCGCCGCGCAGATATTGGCGCGCAACCGAGAACAACCTTTGTTCGGCTTCATCCAACAACAGATCAATGTCTTTTCCTTCGGCCCGACCAAATGCAGCAATATCAGCACCTGCCGCAATCAAACTGCGCAAAGTAGATTTTTCTTTAATAATTTCGGCATAACGCACTACACTAGCAGTACTTGGCAAACTACCGGCCAAATTAGTCAGATAGCTAGCGCCACCAATTGTCTCAAGTTGTTTTTTATCTTTTAGTGAATTTGATACTGTCACCACATCAATTGGACGCATTTTTTCATACAAAGCTAGCATTGTAGCAAAAATAATACCGTGTCTTTCTTCATAAAAATCTTTTGATACTAAAATATCTGCCACCTTGATAATGGCATCTTTGTCTAATAGTAAGGAGCCCAAAAGTGATTTTTCAACATCAATATTTTGGGGTGGCATTAGATTTTCGCCAGCATGCATATTTATAAAATTAAAATAATGACCCTACATTATATCAAACACATCCGCGACTTCGTTAAGGGTGTTTGGGACAGCTTCAACAATACACTCCACTTCAACCCCTTCAACCCCAGCCTGCACCAGACACTGGGACAATAAAATACGATTATTGGGTTTATCTAAAGTATCCTTTAAAAATTTGCTTGGTACTCTAATCTGTAATTTGCTATCTTTTATTTCCATCTGACTAGTTTTTAAAACTGCTCCAACTGAAGGACTAGCCACTTCTATTAATTTGATTAATTTATCCTTAACACCGGCTAATTTTGCCATTGTTAACGGATTTTTTTTAATTGGGATAGAGACAGAAGTTAGCTCTATAGGAGTAACTATCTGTATAATTGGCTCATTTTTAGATTCACTTTTAGGTAACTGGTTTGTTGCTGTAGTTAAAGGAATATCACTATGACAACTTTTTGCCACTACCAACTCTAATGCTAACTGTGGCAAACTAGCTACTTTATAGCTATTCATCGACCCAACCAAACTCTGTAATAAATTAATTAATGCATTAACTGAAATTTTCTGGGCATGACTTTGCATAATATCCTTTTGATCTTTAGATCTCTGCACTAAATCAGCATTACCCAATTTAATCATTAATATTTCTCGCAAATAATTAAGCCAAACTTTACCAAGTTGATTGATATCAAACCCTTTGAAATAGATTTCATTAATTAAAGTGATCGCCTTGGAAGCATTTTTATCTAGCACAGCCTGGGTTAAATCTTCAACCAATTTCACATCAACTATACCTAATAAATCTTTGAGAATATTTTGATCGATTTCACCATCACTAAAACTAATAGCCTGTTCTAAAATACTCAGAGCATCCCGTAAACTACCCTCCGAATTATTAACAATAATTTGCAGAGCATCATCGCTAATCTCAATTTTTTCTTGCTGAGCAATTTTTTTCAGTTGTTCGGTCACTTCTTCATGAGAAAGATAATGAAAATCAAAATACTGGCATCGCGAAATAACAGTGGGAAGAAGTTTATGTACTTCTGTTGTTGCTAAGACAAAAATAACATGGGACGGAGGTTCTTCTAAAGTCTTTAATAACGCATTAAAAGCACTTTTTGAAAGCATATGTACTTCATCAATCACATAAACTTTATATTTGCCACTAGATGGGGCAAAATTAACTTTTTCAGTCAAATTGCGCATATCATCAATCCCGGTATGAGAGGCGGCATCAATTTCAATTACATCCATCATGCGCCCTTCTACCAAAGCAACGCAGTTAATACATGCGCCACATGGTTCCCCATCTTTATTGTTTAAACAATTAACCGCTTTTGCCAGCAATCTAGCCATAGAGGTTTTGCCAGTGCCTCTGGGGCCAGCAAACAAATATGCATGATTAGGCTGGCCAGCTTTAATGGCATTCAAAATAGTTTGCTTAACGTGATTTTGACCAACCAAATCAGCAAACACCTGCGGACGCCAACGTCGATATAAGGCTTTGTTTTCTACCATAATTTTCTCCTAAGTTGCACCTTTTATAATAGCACATCAGTTAGTGCATGATATTTCAATGACCCATGCTGGGTCATTGAAATTATACGATTCTGGATGCGCCCCGCAAATGCTGGGGTTCACCAGAATGACGCCTAAAAACCAGCCATTGGAATCCGCCTAGGTGTTGTTCTCCCTTCAACCCTATAGAGCAAATTGCATTATCTGTTACGTCCCTTGACCGAGCATTGGAGATCTGAGTACCCTTTGTCAACCCCGGCATTGGAGCTAGAACGTAATGCATCAATAAAATTACCGTTGTGAAGGCGGTATTGCCGGCGAGAGCGGAAAGGTAATTTTATTAGATGCGTAGTGAAAGCGACTGACGGGAGCTTTTGCGCCACTTTTCCAGAAAAGTGGCGAAAATGTTTTACTTATAATAAACGCGGTCTAAAATACGCAGATCAACATATTGCCTAGGTTGAGCTCCGGCTTTAAGGATTTTAGACAAATTGTTCAATTGGGTATCAGCACTTTTGGTGGTATCAAAAATTATTTTCCAGTTTTCATTAGTTACTACCTCTAACTCAAAAGTAGTTTCTGGCACGACAATCTGGCGAATATTTAACGGAGTTTTACGTGACAAATTAGCCGATACAAAATTAACAAACTCAATAAAATCTGTGGTTAATATTTGTTGTTTTAGATCCACCGGTACATTCTTCAGATCTTCTACTACAGTCAAGGGACTCTCTGGTGAAGCTGTATCGTAAACTACACCAGCTCGATTAACCAAAAACCTCTCACCATTAGTCTGCCAAATTAACGATGTTTCATGCTCATCAACAATAATCTGCAATTTATGCTCCCGGATATCTTTATGGAAGCTTACCGCTTTAATTTGTGCTAAATCCAAAATTTGTTTCTGAGCTTTAATATCATTAAATAAAATCGCATTGGTTTGAGTAAAACCATTTTTAAATACTATCCGTTCAATAGTGGGAGCATCTACTAAGCGATTCCCCTGCACTTCTAATTTATTCAACAAAAAAAAGTTAGAACCAAAAATAAAATAAATAACTAAAATTAGCAATATACTAACCAACACACGAGTTAATGGTGTAACTACTGCTTTAATTGGAGTAAATTTACCGTATTGGCTAAACCGCGGCCGCCAAGCCAACTTTTTTAAGTGATGCTTTCCCGGCCTGGGTAGTGCCGATTTACTATTATAAAAAGTTATACTAGGGCGCACCCCAGGCACTGGCTTACCCACCATCTTTTTACCAAATACTTTTTCGAATGCAAACCCCCGTTTCATATTGATGAATTACTGATATTGGCTGATAAATTCGTGTACCCATTCGCTGTTATGCCCGGCTCCCATCGAAATTACTACATCGCCGGGATTTAATTCAAGCGGCAATTTTTGGCTAATTGTTGGAAAATCTGAGAAAACCCTAGCATTGTGACTATGTTGATTGATCCTCTGCGCTAACACACCTGCATTAATAGATGCGATATCTTCTGCACTGTCCCGTACTGCTAAAATTGGCGCTAACCAAACCTGATCAGCATCAGCAAAACTAACCGCAAAATCATCTAGCAATAACCTAGTTCGGCTATATTGATGAGCTTGAAAAATCACAATAATTCTCCGACCAGAAAAAAAATCTTTCGCGGCGGCCAAAGCCATTTTAATTTCTGTGGGATGGTGCCCATAATCATCAACAAAAGTGACGCCATTATACGTACCTAAAATTTCAAATCGGCGGTTAGCTCCTTTGAAATCCTGTTCTAACACCTGTTTGATCGTATCATCACTTACACCCAGTTGGCGTGCTACGATCATTGCGGCGGCAGCATCTAGAACTAAATGACGTCCAGGAAAATGCATATAGCCAGACAAGTTATCAATAGTAAAATGCATCCTATCGTTATCATAAGAAATATCTGACAATCTAACATCATTGTTTTCCCCAAACCCAAAAGTAATAATGTGCGGTTTAACTTGAGGTAAAATTGCTTGAATATTAGGGTCATCGCCATATACAACCACATAACCATCCACAGGGACTTTGTTCAAAAATTCTATAAAAGCCTGTTTGATCTCAGCCAGATCTTGATAATAATCTAGATGATCAGCTTCGATACTCGTTAAAACTGCCACTGTGGGTACCATATCTAAAAAAGCCCGATCGTACTCACATGCCTCTACCACCATGTACTTACTTTTGCCCAAAATACCACAACCAGTTAAACTCTTAACTTCCGCCCCAATCAAAGCCGTAGGATCGAGACCACCAGCCTGTAGCATCAAAGTCAACAAAGTAGATGTTGTGGTTTTACCATGAGTGCCAGACACAGCAATACTATATTTACTTTTCATCAATTCGCCGATAAATTCCGACCTTTTCCACACCGGCACATTAAGCTGTTTAGCCTGTTCTACTTCGGCATGATTTTTTTGGTGATGCAATATGGCTGAAGTATAAATCAGCCCATCAATATTATCTGGCACATTACCTGCAACTTGTGGACCGATAATAACCTTAGCTCCTTTTTGGATTAAACGAACCTTGCCGGAAAATTCAACAATATCACTACCGGTAATTTGATGCCCTATAGCCAATAACACATCTGCTAAGGCTTGCATGCCGATGCCGCCAATACCCACCATAAAATAATGCTTGCCTCCGGCCCTTGATGGCCTCTGGCCCGGGGGGAGAATTTCTTTTTCCACCTTTCCATTGTACCAAAACTATCTACTTAGCCTGGATTTCATGAACAATGAATTGTTTGCCATTACAATCTATAGCTGGTTCTGTCAGGCTCCCTCTAATCTCTATTAAGATATCTTGATCGGTGAATTCAGCAATTTTAGCTTTAATCCCAGGGTCGCCAATCTGATTTTGTGTTATCGGTGTAATCCCAAATTTATCGCCATCTTGCGCGATAAAACAATCATCAAATTGGGCACCAGCGGCGTTACCTTCAATTTTCCCTAAATAAGTCAGCAAGCCATCATCGCCAGGATTACCGTTGATGGTAACTAAAAATTCGTTAGCAACTTCGATTTTATCCCATGGTTTGCGATATTTCATCACGATGTGAGATCGTTCTTCTTGAACTACCTGAAAAGTCCAGATTTCCTCCCCGCCAGCTCCAACTACATTTTCAGCATATTCATCAGTAATTTTATATTCATCACTTAATTTTTCTAATACCCCAACTGTCATATTATCTAATTCCCATTTAAATCCTGTGGTACCATTAGACGGCAAAACTATCTGAAATTTCTGCCCGACGGGATAATCAATATTAGTTTGGTGATCTTTTAATGTTAGTTGCGGTAAAGGCTGTTGCACTAATGCACATCCGCCCAAAAAAACAATTGGCAGTAACCACAAAGATAATTTATTCATTTTCTCCAATCTTTAATAATAAGATGCCGGCCAGATAATTTAACGGTAACCTTTTGGCGTTCCCGCCAACCCAACCGCCGCACTACATCTACAGGCAAAGTCAGTCCCAAACTATATTTAGCCACGCGGGTCAGCTTTCTAATATCATCTTTGCTAATTTTGCTTCTTGCCATAAGAATTACTTACTTAATTACTTACCGAATTACTTACTTAATTACGTAATTCCCTACATAATTATTTTATCACAATAAAGAAAGCGGCCGTGATTGGCCGCTATACTACAATGAACAAAGAAACAAATGGGATTAGCAGTAGATGGTATCCTTGGCAAAACCATAGTTAGCTAGAGCACGAAGCCGCTCAATTATTTTGTCCTGCTTAGCCCTGGCTTTGGCCGCGCATTCATTAAGCACTTCTTTGGCTTCATCGCTTAGATAACCCCAATTACTGAAAAAACCGTTTTGCCCCGGCCGATATGGAGCGGCCTTCGATAGTTTGAGTTTTCTACCTGCAATCACAACAAACTCTCGTTGTTGGTTGTTAGACATATCCCTATCTCCTTAACCACATAGTGGTATCCAATTCATCCAACGGCTAGCACCACAGCGACTAGCAAGCTGGAGATTGTCTTCGTAGATTTGCTGAAAATGCTCTCTCGCCAAGGCATCTAATTCGATCTTTTCCTCATCGGAAATGCCTTCCCACTTACCGAAAAAGCCAGATGTCGGATTAACGACAATCTTTATTTTCGATAGATCAAACTCCTGATCAAGAGCGCTAGGACAATCTTCCAGCCGACGCACATCAGTACCATCGGGCTGTTTATTATCAATGGGCATAATCTTGCCTCCTACAATAGGATGTATTTATATTTTACACCTATGTAATATTATTACTCAAATACTGGATACTATTTTTTCAGTTGGCTGATGGCAGCGCGGTAAGTGCAGAAATCACAATCCTCGCCGGCGGGCGGAATTTTATCAGATATCAAACAAACTTTTATATCCTGCAAAGTTTGATCAATCCAATCGGTTTTGCCAATATAAGGTATCAAGTCAATATCAAATTCTAATTTGCCATCAAAAGCCGCCGCATCTTTCCGGCCATTGCAATAAACAAAATAGCCTGTGTCTGCCACGGGAAAATTATTTTGGAGGAACAACCACTGATAAATCTCCATTTGGCGCTTGTACGCATCTTGCCAAGGGGCATCTAAAGTCGGCTTACTGTCTTTAGCTGTAGCTTTGTAATCAACAATAATTAATTCTTGCGCTGGGTTAACCCACACATCATCGATGCCACCAGAAATAATTAAATTAGTAGGTTGATGTAAATATTCAATTCCCCCGTGCAAAGCATCTCGCCATTTATTTAAATCGGCATGTTGATATGGGATTGCATCAACCCCATAATGACTCATTAAAGGATGCGGTTCACCTTTGGCTCGGTGTAAATCAAATTCTTTTTTCAATAATAAATCTACTGCCGAATTTAGCGTAAATGGGAAAGAAGGTGGTTGCCCCACACCTAAGCGCACATCAATATAAAAACAACGGGGACATCGGATATAGCTATCGATTTTACTCCGGCTAAGTTTAAATGGCACCGTTGACTTGGGATCAAATAATCTAGTTGTGCGCTTACCTTGATAATATTTTGACATAAATTTATTTGATGCGCTAAAGTGTTTCAGCCATCCCGATATAACTCCGAGATGGCTGAAAACATAATTTTTCTACTGAAAGAAAGATTACTTCATCTTTGGTAACATCCAGAACAAAGCATAGACACCAGACAAACCAACTAGATCATAGATGATCACAGACAGGATAGTGCCACTACCGAACAAGGTGGCAACCAAGTCGAAATTAAAGAATCCGACAAACCCCCAGTTAAGAGCTCCGATTACCATGAGAATCACGGCGATCCACTTTATTGTGCTCATACAACCCCCAAATAAATTAATAATAACAATTACATTATACCAACTATTGGGTAGATTTAAAATGCGCCACCTAATTATAGGTGGCGCTGATGGGGTTCTTCCCTAGATTATGAGCGCTCTGGCCAGAGCTGATACCAATCCTTCAAATTGCCAACCGGCCACGGGATCACCGGCAAAAATTTCAGCTTTGCGGTGCTCTAACCAATCCGAATACCGATCCCGCCAATGAAAAACAAAATAGACATCTTGGTCATAATATATTTGTATTCTTAGCAAACCAGCTGCGCATAATACATCACAAGCCATTGCTACTTCTTGGCTCAATATGGTCTCTTCAATAGTCGAGGAAATAATCTTTTCAAAAGTTACTCGGTTAAGTGGGAACAAATCAGGGCATGTTTTGCTAATCTCATAGATACGCTTGTGCCATAAGATTGCGTTGGGATTCAACCTACATTGATAGTTACCATAGCAATCCCGCACCACTTGGCTGAAAGCCAAATGAAACAATTCACTCAAGGGAATATCCTGCATAAATCACCACCTCAATGTGCAAATTTTTATGGTTCAAGATTAGCCAATCTCTCTCCATGATTAATAGTAATCATTATATCATCAACCATTGGGAACTGTGTCAGGGTTAGTTGAAGCTGTTGGGAGATGGCTATAACTTTAGCAGAACCCCCCATTTGCCAATCAAACTGGTCATTAAAATCAACTGTGGCTAACCCTTCATTAATTTTAAGGTAATTCAACTGTGTTCCAACATTGATGGCCGTGATAAGGCCTTGTGCTATCTCTTCGGCATTGGGGCCAACCAACATCTCATGGATAGCAAAAGTAGCTAATTCTACCGTACTAGGTTCACTAGCGCTGGATGATTTAGAAAAGAATCGGGTTATTGGTAGCTGAACAATATCTGTGGGTTCACTCTTAGAAAAATAAACCAACACTTCTATCGGGGTTACTTCTGTTAGTTTAGACCGATGATCAAAATAAGATTGAATACCAGCTAAAATAATTATAAAAATGATGATACTGCCATAGACCACAATCCTTTTCATAAATCTATTTTACAATTGATAAGATCATTTAATTGTTTAATCTCAAATAATGATTGGGATTGTTCTAATCGCCACTCCCCGATTTTAATGCGCACCAAATTGCTCATATAAGCGCCCGTATACAAAGTTTGACCTATGTCATGCACTAATGAACGTATATAGGTACCGCTGGAAACTTTAACACTAAATTTGAGTATAGGATATTGATAATCCAATAATTTAATCTCTGAAATATTGATTGAAACTGGTTTCAACTCAACTACTTTACCTTGTCTGGCTAAATCATAAGCCTTTTTACCACCAATTTTTTTTCGCCGAAAAAGCTGGCGGCATTTGTTGTTGTTCCCCCAAAAAACTTTGCAGAGTTTTCTTTATTTTTTCTTGACTGAGATCTTTTTGATTTCCTGCGTCATCCTGGCTTGTCCAGGATCGTATAGATTTATTACTTATACGATTCTGGAGTCGTCCTACTGGCCAGTAGGACTCCCCAGAATGACGGAGGGATGGTTCGGAATGACCACCAATGACGCCTTCGGCGTCGTAGGTAGTACTAACAGCTCCCAATGTAGCTTCGGCAATGTATTCTTTATCTAACTTAACAAATTTAGAAATTTGTTTAGTAAATTCCCGACCAATCGCTACAATCATTAATCCTTCAGCTAAAGGATCCAATGTGCCGGCATGCCCAATAGTTCTTTCTCCAGTTATTTTACGTAAATAACCCACCACATCATGCGAAGTGATACCTTTTGGTTTATTGATTAAAAAAAATCCAAACATTATCTAAACCGAATAGGAATAGTCAGACTAGCATCATTGGCTGGCAAACCAGAAGGATTATCCTTCTTTAAAATTAAGGTGCCAGTAGTAGTCATCGGTAACTCAAATTTTAAATTATCTACTGTAAATGGCACTAGCGCTTCTGTCATCCAATCACCGTGGGATTGAGCTAACCCTTGTGCCAACAAATTACTATTACCATCAATAATTTCTACCGGAAACGATGCCTCAAAGAACCAATAGCCCCTTGCTTCACCAGTCAACACCAATGGACTTTTAATCAACTTAGCTTCTGTGATGTTGTAAACACAAATATCCTCTACAGTATTATCGACATTATTGTATCGACAAACCTTGGTCGGTTGATGATATTGCCACAACCAGAAACCAACACTAACAACTAAAACCACTACTACGATTAATCCCCAATTTTTCATAGAATTATAAAAATTACCATTATTGCAAAATTAGATCAGCGATTTGGTCACCAGCTTCTTTTTGGGCCATTGACTTAATATTAAAAACCAATCTTGGTCCCAAATCAGAGTTTAATATTTTAAAGATTAGTTCCTGCAACACATCCTCACTAAGATTATCCTGTTCAATCATAACCGCAGCACCGTGCTTGGACAAATATTCAGCATTGTGCAACTGATGTTCACTGGCTGATCCCGGCAACGGCACCAAAATTACTGGTTTACCAATTGCGGCTATTTCAGCAATTGTAGTAGCCCCTGAACGAGAAATAATTAAAACAGATTTTTTCATCAAATAAGCTACCTGTTCATTGGGTAAACTCTCAAACAAAAAATAATTGCGGAATCTTTCATTTTGAGCCCACGCTTTAAGCTCAGCAAAATCATGACTACCAGTTAAATGCACCACTGTGTAATCCCGTAATAATTGGGGAAGAGCTGTTTTAATAATCTGATTTACTGTATGTGCTCCCTGTGAACCCCCCAGTACTAGCAACATTGGTCGATTATCTGGTAATACTAACCCAATATTATTAGGAATTGTACTATCATAAAAAATTTCATTCAAAGGAATACCGGTATGGATTAAACGCTTATTGTATAACCGCGATAATTTATATGAATCAACTGGGAAAGCCACACCTGCCACTTTAGCGAATGGTAACAATATGCGATTAGCCAAACCCATATGTGAATCTGATTCATGGATAATTAATGACCGACCCAGTAGTCTAGCTGCAAAACCTACTGGAACTCCTACATAACCACCCTTAATAAATACCCTGTCGGGCCAAAAACGCAAGATGATACTTAGCGCCACGAAAAATCCGCTAATGATTTTAAATACATCAGCTAGGTTTTGCCAATCCCAATACCGGCGTAGTTTACCAGCAGGAACACCGACAAATTTAAAACCAGCCGCTACCACCTGATCCCGATCCATCCCGTTTAAAGAACCCACAAAAATCAACTCACTTTGTGGGTCTTTTTTCAAAATAGCGCGACCGACGGACAATGCCGGTAAAACGTGCCCAGACGTGCCCCCACCAACCAAAAGAATCTTCATCATCTTTAGTATAAATGGTTTGTCGAGAGATGTTTAATAGTATACCAGAAGCAATTAGAATAAACACCAGGGAAGTACCTCCATGACTGATAAAAGGCAAAGGGACGCCCGTCAATGGAATTAGTCCAATTATTGACCCAATATTAATGATTGTTTGAAAACCAATCCAGGCAGTAATCCCAACAGCTAACAATCTACCAAAGGTGTCTGGAGCTCTCTTGGCTATCTGTAAACCTCGCCAAATAAATATCGTGAAAGGTAATAACACTAGTAAAACTACCCCAATAAAGCCTAATTCTTCGCCAATTATGGCAAAAATTGAATCAGAGGATGCTTCTGGCAAGAAGTTAAATTTTTGTCTGCTTTTACCAAAACCAAAGCCAAATAATCCACCCGAACCCAAAGCTATTAATGCTTGGTTGATATGATAGCCTGCTCCTAATGGATCATTCCCAGGATTAAGAAAAGTTAGAAGTCGCGCTAGACGATACGGCGCAGCTAAAATCATTGCCCATACTAGCAAAGACCCCACAACAATGATTGAAGTAATATGTTGCCAACTTCCACCTGCAGAAAAATACATAGTCATGCCAATACTAGCAACGACCATGGTAGTACCCATATCTGGTTCAGCCATAATCAATCCACAAATTCCCGCCATAATCAAGATGAATGGTAAAAATGTGTAATAAAAATTAGTAATCTTTGGCCCTTTGCGCTCAAACCAATAAGCCAAATAAACTATCAACCCCAGCTTCATCACTTCTGTAACCTGTAGAGTAAGGTCACCCACCCCTATCCATCTGTGTGAACCACCTGCTTCTATACCTAAACCCGGAACAAAAACTAAAACTAACAGAATTATACTCAATAACAGCAGTGATGTTGCTATCAAACGATATTGATGATAATCAATTTTTTGTAAAAAATACCAAAAACCAAGTCCAACTCCAGCAATGATTGCTTGGCGCCAAAAATAATACGTATTACTACCTGTTACTTGATATGATTCAACTACCGAAGCTGAAGACACCATCACTAAGCCAAAAATCACCAACATTAATGTGGCTAAAATCAAATATGGATCTGGTGAGTGAAATCTACGCACTACTTACCCCCAATTAAATCTTTAACTATCAGTTTGAATTGGTTACCCCGATCATAGGCATCCTTAAACCAACCAAAACTAGCACAGGCTGGTGACAAAATAACTGTGCCTTCCGGTTTAATAAAATTATAGGCCAACTTTACGGCACTTGGAAAATCTTTGGCTATGACTACTGGAAAAGAAACCTTGGTAGATTTCAATTTTTTCTGCAATTGTTCACTAGTTTGACCAATCAATACTACCCCTTCTAATGACCGCTGAGAAAGATATTTTACTAAATTATTAAAGTTTTCTTTTTTACTCGCACCTCCCAAAATCAAACTTGCATTACCACCGATTGTTTGCAAAGCCGCCATGGTTGCTACTGGTGTGGTGGCCATTGAATCATTGATAAACTCAACCTGACCAAGATGGCCAATTGGTTCTAACCTATGTTCCAGCGCTGTAAAACTTTTCACCCGTTGGCGAATTTTAGCCGGTGCCACCCCCATAAGCAAAGACGTGGTAATAGCTGCTAATGCATTGACTAAATTATGCTGACCAGACAAAGTAATTTCGTCCACCGACATGATGACTTGACGACGACCAGTATGAAAATCTCTAAATATAACTTCATTGTCTGCTATATAAACTCCCCGAGATAAAATCTTTTTTAAAGAGTATTTAATTAACTTTGCTTTAGTATTTTTAGCAACTGCATCAGAAATTTTATCATCTATATTAACTACCGCTAAATCTTGTTTGGTTTGATATCTCACTAAATTAAGCTTAGCGCCTAAATATTTACGATAGGTTTTATGCCGATCTAAATGTTCGGGAGTAACCATCAACATTACAGCAATGTGAGGGCTCTTCATTAAATCTTCCAACTGAAAACTGGATAATTCAAATACTACTAAATCATGTTTAGTTAGTTTATCTAATAACATTAACGGTGGATGCCCAATATTCCCACCAAAATAAACTTTACCTTTATTGCGACCTTTTAATAAATGATAGATCAGCGACGTAGTCGTACTCTTACCTTTAGTCCCCGTAATGCCAATGATTTTTGCTGGGCAAGTATCAAAAAATAACTGGGTTAATGAACTAAATTGTACTCCATGTTTTTTCGCATTTTTAATAGCAGGTAAGTCCAATGGCACACCTGGACTACGAAACACTAAATCAATCTCATTGAGGTGATTTAAATAATCTTTGCCCCAATATATTTGGCTAGTCATCCGACGCACATCGCGATAACGCGAATCGGTAGCTAAAATTTTCTCAGCATTAAGCCCAATGGGTTTGATTTTAATTTTATGAAAAAATTTAAGCAGATCTAACCCTTCACGCCCTAATCCTAAAATCGCAATTTTATCTGTCTTGTCCATTATTTTAATTTGGACCACAACCAATAATACCAACTATAACGCCCAATAAAGCCATAAAAGTCCCAATGATCCATAAACGCATAGTTACCTTTGTTTCCGGCCAACCCAAAGCCTCAAAATGGTGGTGTATCGGTGCAATTAAGAACAACTTCTTATGGAATAATTTGCGATAACTTAATTGCAAAATTACCGACATGGTTTCAACCATCGGTACAAAAGCAATCAATGGCAATACAGCTAAACCAACATTATTCTGAAGCAACATTGCCACCACGCCCAAAGTCGCCCCCATTGATAAAGCATAAGTGTCCCCTCCAAAAAATCTAGCCGGATAAACATTAAACCAAAGATAAGCTATTAATGCTCCAGCCGCTGTACCACAAAATATAGCTAAACTAATTTGGCCATTCAAGAAAGCTAACGCACCATAAGCTGTAAAAGCAATAGCTAATAGCCCAGCCGATAAACCATCTAACCCATCACTAATATTAACTGCATTGGTAGTAGCTAAGATGACAAACATAAAGATTGGGATATACCACCAACCTACTAAGATATCTCCATAAGCCGGAATATGGATACTAGAGATTCCCAATTTAACAAAAAACCACCACGCTCCAAAGCCAGCTATAGCCAACAACCACAAGAATTTGTGGCGCGCTCGTACACCCTTAACACCACCAATACCACGAATATTAAACCAATCATCAACCGCCCCTAAAATACCCACTGTTACCATAAAGAATAATGGCAAATAGGTTTGATTTCGGGTTAGATTGAACAACAAAGTAATTATTAGTATGACACCCCAAACTAATACACCCGCCATAGTGGGAATATTACGCTTGTGTTTTTCGCCATGCAATTTTTGAAATACTGTGGCGTAACTTCCGTAAAGCGTTTCTTCTTTAGCTTGTTTCCAAAATTTATATTTATATAAAATATTGGTTACAAAAGGTGTCAACCCAATTGACAATAGAAAACTAAATAAGCTAATGACTAGTATCCGAATCAGATTCCCGTTCTCGGTTACTATCTTCGCAAGATCGTTCATAAAATTTATCTTTAATTAATTCAACAATTTTATCCATCCTAACTGTCTTAGAACCTTTAACTAAGACTATCCCATTATCCCGCAAAATTAATGGAACGGCATCGTTAGAGAAATCACAAACCTGATTATGAGGTAACCCAGCCCCTATAGCGGCCACTTTGATCAATTGTCCACCATCTCCTACTACATAAAGCTGATCAACTACCTTAGCGGCACACTCACCCACAGTTTGATGCCCTTTTTGATGAGCACTGCCTAATTCCCGCATATCTCCCAAAATAGCAATTTTTTTGCGGTTAACTCCAATCCTAGCTAAACTCTTTAAAGCCGCAACCGTGGAAGTTGGATTAGCGTTATAAGTATCATCTATTATCACCATATTGCCTAACTTAATTATTTCAAATCGGCTCTTAGGCAAAATTAGCCCTTTAAGCCTTTGTGCGACAACATTCTTAGTAATGCCGAAATAATCACCTACAGCAATAGCAAACAAAGCAGAATAAATAAATTGATAACCAAAAACGGGTAAATCTACTTGCACCACTTGGTTGTTATTAATTAATGTAAAATGAACTCCTTTCCCGCCAAAAGCAATATCTCTAGCATAAATATCTGCTTCGCTTTCGGTGCTGACTAAAACTTTCTTGGCCATAGTTTTGTGAGAAATCAGTTTACTAAATTCATCTTCTTTATTCAGAATTGCCACGCCTTTAGAATCAACATTAGCAATAATCAAACTTTTTTCTTCGACTAATTCTGATTTAGAACCAAAAAACTCTAAATGCACATCGCCAATATTAGTTAACACACTAATCTCTGGCCGAATAAAACTCATAAAATATTTCATATCACCTGGCCGATCCGCAGCTAATTCCAAAACTAAAACTTTAGGGTAGCTAACCTTTATGACCAATAATCTAATAGCATGCCATGTTAGTTGGCCAAGATCTTTGATCGTTAACTTAACCTCTCGACCACTTTCTGTACCGGTAAAACCAGGTTGAATAATAGTAGCTGTTACACCAAATTCTGTATTTAAGTTCCCCTGTGTGCCAACAACCCGATTATCCTCCTTTGATTTTTTCAATACTGTTAAAACAGCTTCCTTGGTACTAGTTTTGCCTGTACTACCAGTAATAGCCACTATGCGTGGATGATATTTTTTTAACACTCGGCTTGCCAAGAAACGCAACCACTTTTTAAGTATTTTTCGTGCCATTACTTCTTATTGTTATCTTTCTGGAGGAACTTGCCAATAATTTAATAAATATTCTGCGATATCCCCAAATAATGGAGCTGCTGAACTCTCCGCGAAAATCATACCTTCTGGGCGATCAATTTTTGTAAGCATCATAAATCTGGGGTTATCCATTGGAGCGAACCCTACAAAACTCCCTATTGTAGCATCTTTTTCATATCCACCCGGACCGGCAATCTGGGCAGTGCCGGTTTTACCGGCTACCCGATAACCCGCCACGCCTGCTTGTTTACCATGCCCTTTTTCTACAACATTTACCATCATAGCAGAGACTAATTGGACTGTTTGTGGTTTAAAAACTATTTTTGCTACTTGGGGGTTAAATGCAACTGCTCCATCTGGATAAACAATCTTTTCCACAATTTGTGGCTTCATTAATTTGCCTTGATTAGCAATTGCCCCAACGGCGGTGACTAACTGCATAGGGGTTACTGCAATAGCTTGCCCAAAAGACATCGTGGCCAAGTCCATTTCTGGCCACTCCCGAAATGGTCTCATGCTAGCTGGCACTTCGCCCGCTAAACCAACATTTGTCACAGCGTCAAAACCCAAGTCTTTCAAATATTTATAAAATAATTGCCGGCCTAATTTTTGTACTACAAATACAGCTCCTGTATTTAATGACTTTTCTAAGACTTGAGTCATAGTTTGTACCCCATGGGCCGCCAAATCTGAATTGCGAATAATCTTATCGGTAACTTGAACTTCCCCAGTATCAGTATAAGTAGTGCTAGGAGATATTAATCCAGCATCAATGCCCGCCGCAATAGTAAATATTTTAAAAACTGACCCCGGTTCATATACCGAAGAGATACTAGGGTTAGTAAAATTTTCCATCGGATACTCATTATAATAATTTGGATTAAAATCAGGATAATTTGCTGCGGCAATAATTTTTCCTGTTTGAGGCTCCATAATAATTACTTCCCCACCAGTAGCTTTGTATCTCTCAACATATTCTTTCAGCTTCTTTTCGACAAAGTACTGTACCGCTCGATCAATAGTTAAAACTACATCGGCACCATTTTCTGGGTTGATGACTTTACGACTACCTGTAGTAATATGTGTTCCCAAAGAACTTTTTTCGACTTGTGCCAAACCAGATTGCCCGCTTAATTCTTTGTCAAAATAACCTTCAATGCCATATTGTCCTTTGCGATCTCGATTAACAAATCCCAAAACATTAGACGCCAGATTATCTTCGGGATAATAGCGGTATTCTTCCGACCGCAGATAAACTCCTTGCAAATTTAGGCCCTCGATGATCTCTTTCTCCCTTACTTCGATCCGCCGTTTAAGAGGTGCGACGTAAACTTTATTCGATTTTAAAATCTCTAACAAATCTATTTCTGTGATATCTTCTAAAAATGGTAATAATTTAGTAGCTACTAATTCAGGTTGATTAATTTGGGTAGGAACAACACTCAGGTTATATAACGAAACATTAGTTGCTAACGGATAATATGTTTCTAATTGCTGATCATAAACGAGGATTTTACCCCTCTTAGCTACCATTTCTTCATTAACAACATGCTGTTCTTTGGCCAAGGCCAAAAAGTTACTATATTCCATAATCTGGCGTTGAAATATTCTGCCAATAACTAAAATCAATAAGGCAGAAAAAACTAACCCCAGTAAATTCACCCTTCTTAATTGTAGCGACTCATTGGAAGCATTATAAGCCATATAGTTGTATTATATCAGGCTAAGACATCAGCTTTATTGAGATACAAAAAAAGTCCTATCGGACCCAACTGTAACTAACTATTTCAACTTACCTTTGAGCTAACACATCATCCACATCATCAATAAATGATAATCCGCTCATCAAAACCATTTTTGGCTCATATGTAACAAGATCTGCTTCGGTAGAATTATTAATAAATTGATCCGCGGGTTTAGTTTTGCCGGTTGGATTACCATCATCACCAATCTCAATCTGCTCAGTGGCTCCTTTTTCAATGACTGCCAGCGATTGTAATCTAGCTGCTTCAACTGCCAAACGTTCATTTTCAGCAACTAAACTCTTTTTGGTTAATTCTAATGTGTAGATCTGTGCGCCCTTAGTCGAAACAACATTAACCACCACCACATAAGAAATAGTTAGGGCCACGAATAACATGATAGATATAGAAGTAATAGAAAAATTGCCCCACTTTACTTTCTTAAAATTACGCAACTTAATCATGCCCTGATTATTAATACCGACTTGTTTGGGAGACCAGTTAACCATTAATTTATTAATTTAAATTTTTTCGATGACGCGCAATTTAGCACTACGGGCACGAGGATTATTTAATACTTCTGGCCGCAGAGCCCGCACAGGTTTTTTAGTAATTAATTTAATTTGCTCTTGTTTATATAAATTACGAAATTGTTGTTTGACGATTCTGTCTTCTAATGAATGGTAACTAATTACTGCTAACCGTCCTCCGGGGTTTAAGAGAGCTACTGCCTTGGGCAAAGTTGCACTTATTGTTTCTAGTTCCTGATTAACTGCTATGCGCAAGGCTTGAAAAGTTTGGGTAGCTGGATGGATTTTACCTTTTCTCCCACCTTTAGCACTACTTACTATATCAGCTAATTCAGTAGTAGTAGTAATCCGACTTTTATGCCGCGCTTTAAAAATAGCATCAGCAATCCTCCGAGAGGCTCTTTCTTCACCGAACTCCCACAACAAATTAGCTAATTTATCTTTCGGATAAGAATTAACAATTGCTTCGGCGGTTAATTCCGCTTCAGGATCAAACCGCATATCTAAAGGTGCTGTTTCTTTGAAAGAAAAACCTCGCCCTCGCACTAGCTGACGAGACGATAAACCCAAGTCAAATAATATTCCGTCAGCTCTTTGGTATCCGTAACTTTTAAGGATAACATCAAGGTCAAGGTAAGAACCGTGATGAACAGCGAACTGACTTTGTTGTTGGTTAAGAGATAATTTCTCATAAGTAAAGGCAACGGCTTCTGGGTCACGGTCTAATCCGAGTAAAAATCCCCCAGGATTAATGTGCTCCAATATTTTTTCGGCGTGTCCCCCATCACCGACTGTGGCATCAATCACAATCTCTCTTGGTTGTAAATCTAGAAGATTGATTGCTTCGTCCACTAATACTGGAATATGCAACGATTGTTTTTCCAAATTATTAATTTATTTAATTGCAGTTTTTGCGGGGAGGCAAAATTTTTATTTTATTCCCTTGGGTGGAGGGAAAAATTTGAGATTTCACTTAGGAGGTGAAAATGTTGGCTAATTGTTGCAAAAGATAATAGCTAATTGTCCGCCTCCCCACATGACTGCACCTGAAATTTCGATAATTAAATGAACAACTGTTCGGCCAAAGATTCGCTATCTTTTTCTGTCTTCTGTTTATATGTATTCCAACTTTTTGTATCCCAGATTTCTAAGCGGTTAAACAATCCAGCTACAATAACATTACGCTTAACTTTGGCATAATCAATTAAATACTTTGGCAAAATGATTCTTCCTTGTTTATCAATTTCAACATCCATAGCCCCGGCTAGAATTAAACGAGAAAAAGCCCGAGCATTTTTCTGTGAAATTGGCATCTGATTCATCCGATCAACCAATTTTTGCCATTCTGTCAAAGTATAAAGAAACAAACAACCATCTAACCCTTTAGTCACGATCGCTCCCTTAGTGAGCTCCTTACGGAATTTTATGGGGACGGCTAGGCGGTTCTTCTCATCAATTGTATGGGCGTATTCTCCAATAAACATTTATCCACTTTTATTTACCACTTATCCCCACCGTTCTCCACATCTGTTTTATTATAAACCACTTTCCTCCATTAGCAACCCCAAATATCCCCATTATTTATAAATTAGCTCTGGGAGCAAATAATATTTTATAAAAGTACTTGATCTTATAATAAAAATCAGCTAGATTAATAGCACACTGAATCTAGTCTGAGGAGGCGAGAACATTGATATCATGTATAAACACCGATGCCGGAAGCATATTTTTCCGAGGCACAGTAAATGAAATGGCACCAGTTGTAATGGGCCCACCATACGATCATGGAATTATTACCACACTGAGGCAACTCGCAAAAAGCAACCATTTCGTTTACCCGCACTCGGATCATAGCGGAAAAATAATTGAAGTGGGGACTAACGATTCCGGTACGATTATCGGACCTGGCGATGCCTTTATCATTCACCCCGACAGTCCGATTAAAACAGGTTTTATCCGGACTTGCGATTGCGTGCCCATACTATTATCTCTCGGCAGATTTTCTGCCGGGATTCACATTAGCAATACCACAGAATTAGGCTGGAGATTGTCTGATGAAAATTTTGAACCGATCTCCAAAAAGGTGCTGAATCGTGTTGTACAACTCTCTGGTGAAAGTCTGGATCAATGCAAACTTCATATCGGCCCTTGCATCGCCGGGGTTAAACCCAAAAATGGTGATGCATGTAGTTGTTATGGCTATACTGAAACTCACAACCAACCCGATGGCACCGATCTAATACGATTAATCCAGGCTCATCATCCTGATGTCGATCTGGAATATCTTTTCTTCCGAGAAAATGACCAAGATAAGATCTATTTCCGCTGGGGAGAAATCATGATGCGGATATTTCAATCTCTGGGCATCAAGCTAGAGAATATCCACAACCAATACAACTATTGCACTCGGTGCAATAGTGGCTGGTGGTCGAACCGGGAATTTCAAAATACCACCGACCCAGCTCAGCGCGAACTTTACCAAAATTCTGCACCCAGCAACCTCGCATGGATCACCCGAGTATGAAAAATTTGTACTTTACTTTGCACATAAAGCGCCTTCGGGCGCTTTTTCCAATGGCTCCCATCCTTCACTTAAAAGCTTCCGAGGGCTAATACAACGAACGGCTCATCAATGAGCCGTTGAATTTATAT
>JAZDHT010000040.1:0-2373 GCA_043805615.1 Patescibacteria group bacterium
AACCCTTTTGTAACGTCATGGAATCTAGAAACACACCGTCAGGGGTGCGCACCTTTATTTCCGCACTGAGAAGAGAGTAGATATTTCTGTTCGCGAAAAAGTCCCGGATCGTTGTAAACTTTTTATCTAAATTTCTCGCCGAAATTTCTACCGGCGCTAGTCCGGATATCTCTTTCCTAAGAGAGGTCAGATCATAATCAACAGATTTTATTTCTTTTTTGAGCGAGATAACACGATAGAACGTGATACCGCTCGCAATAACCATCAGTACTAAAATTGCAATCGTTACAACCGTACTTAATTTAACAGCTTTCTCTTTTGTTTGCTCCTGAACCTCTGCTTCAGGAATTAGGTTAATACTTTGCATCTTATACCTCCTTTATTGCAAGACCCAACGCAGCAGAGTAGACAGGACCCTCCTGCTCGCTAAATTTGGGATTGCGCTCCTTAATTTTTTGATCAATTTGAATATCTTTAAAAGGATTTGCCATCTCTACTTCAAAGTCTAAAGTACTGGCAAGATGCAAAAGCAATCCCGGCATCTGGGAAGTACCTCCTGTTAATATTACTCGTTTAATATTGGCGTTGGATTGTTGATTTGTAAAAAATATACTTGCTCGTTGAACCTCGCTTATTACAGCTCCGATCTGCGGTTCCAAAACCTCATAAACTTTGCCTTCGACCTGCGATTTATCAAGACCGTACACCTTTTTGTACTCTTCCGCCTGGCTATAGTCCAAACTAAGCGCCTGTTGCAATGCGCGTGTCATTACGTCACCCCCAACTGGAATACTTCTTGTAAACCTTACAAAACCTCCGTAAACGATAATTACAATCGTTCTAGAATACCCCATATCCAAAATCAAGCTACCCGCGGGGTTTTCCTGACTATCTCCCAACGCGCGACCGAGTGCTATCGTGAATGGTTCGATGGCTTTAGGTATCAGATGGGCTTTTTTCACGACCTCAATATATTTTTCGAGAATAGATTTCTTAGCTGCTACTATCTGAACATTGGTTTTCGCCTTGTCCGCGTAATCGACGTCCAACCTTTGGTGAGATACTTTAACCTCGCTCAAAGGCAACGGGATGTATTGTTCGGCTTCAAAATTAACTGCGTTTTCCAAATCCCTATCGTTCATCTGAGGTAGTTTTATTGTCCTCATATATATATATTTTTCGTCTAAACCCACAGAAACAAACGGAGACGTAAATCCGGATTCGCTTATAAATTCTTTTAAAGCGGCGGCGTAAGAATCCAGATCTTCTTTATTCTCAGAGTCAAAGTTTATTTTAGGGCTTTCGTACGTCCCTATGTGCGTAACAACCAGCCCTTCTTTGCGCCTTTCCAACTCCAATGCTCTGAAGCTATTTTTTCCTAAATCGATTCCGACAATTGCCATACCTTAAATGTTAAACTACCTGAACTAATTAGACAACGCCTCCGATGTTGATTTTTGATAAATCACGTAATCAAAATACGAAGGTACAAAAGATTTAGACTTTATTACCGTCACTTTACGCACAGCTTCACCTGCGCGGCCTGTAGACTCAATTTTTATACCCTGAATCGGAATGCTGTAACCCGCCTCTGGGATGACAGCTCCTTCCGCGTCATCATAAGCCGTTTTTAGACGAATCGCTTGTGGTGTATTTGCGGCTGAGACCGAAAAACAATTGTCGTAGCCCATACTAGACGACGAGGTATTAAAACCGTTGTCGGAATGCGATGTTCCGACCGCATTGTAGGCTAGGGGAGTTGCTTTGACAGCCCCGCTTTGTGTGTATATATAAGAACCAACTACAGACGCATCACCATTCCAACACACGTTAATGGTTCGGCTGCTTTGATAACCAGCTAAAGATACTTGTTGAACGTTTGTTTGTTTAAGAGAAACGGTGTAGCTGTTTACCGAATTACCGGAGAAACTTAGAACAGCAGACGCCGTTAAAGTCTGGCTCGTGGCATCGGCGATTGAAAGTGCACAAACATCACCGCAACTGTTGTTACTTATGTATTCTTCCAAGGTAGCGGACGTTACAAGTAAAAGCCTCTCCACCAACGCTTCGGCTACAGATAAAGCTTTGGATGAGTCGTCAGCCGAACTTACTAAACGTAGGTTTTTGACAAAACGAGTGGAAACTGTAATGCCAACAAACGTCGCAACTACCATCAGCATAAGCATTATTACCAATGTTTGCCCCTTTTGTTTTAAATTTTTATGTAACAACATGTTAAGCATCTGTTTTAACTCAACTGATTACATTTAACCTAACTTAATTTAATTAACTTAAACCTAACTTAGTAACTTAATAAGTATTTCTAATTACTACAGTATTCCTCACATGAACCTCACCTTTAAACGCCAGTGC
>JAZDHT010000041.1:0-8050 GCA_043805615.1 Patescibacteria group bacterium
ACCTGATTTTAGAACGGCTCAACGACACTCTCGTTGAGCCGTTCCAGGAATATGCCAGGAAAGCTTGACTGGGAGCTAATTTTATGATATAATGAATAGATAGGTCTGTATTAAAACAAACACAAAAATGTTCACTCAAAATCAAGATCATTTTCGTCAAATTGCGCTCCTGTTAATCAGTTTAACCATTATCACCATGGGAGTTGTATATAACCAAGCCACCACTCCCCAATCTCAGGCTCAATTTTCTGTAACACCGACTCAACAAAATCAAAATAATATTACACCCCCCCAAATCAATACCGATACTGATACTGATATCAATATCCCAACTAACGATTCTTTACCCCCAGAAATTACTCCGCCTGCTGACACTAATACATCTATTGATACCAATATAAATACTGATATCAAGACTGATACAAATTTACCAGAGATAGCGTTGGAAGATATTTGGGTATCATTACAACTCCTCAATCAACTAGCTAGAACCTCAAACGTATTCGCCTACAGTACCCCTGAGATTAAATTACCTAACATCAATATGGCGACACAAACCCCTACTAACACATTGCCCACTATTAACCTACCCAGTTCTTTTGGCGAGACAGCCATTACCCCCACAGTCAACCCACCAACTGATAATGAAGTCATCGCTATTATTAAAGATTGGACTGGATATAGTAAATGGGAAGAATTAAAAAATAATTTTATTACCACCAAAGAACAATATTCTGGCACTGGTAAATGTATGATTAATATCCAAGGGTTAGGTTGTTTGGTCCAGTGGTAAATATTAATTAGGCCCTTGCTAACACTAACCCCCAAACTTCCCTGGCGCCATATTGGCGTAAAATTTTAGCACATTCATTGAGAGTAACTCCGGTAGTTACAATGTCATCAACTAGAATCACTATTTTCCCGTTAATTAATTGCTTGCTACCACGCCTTAATAAAAATGCATCGGTCAAATTATGTTTGCGGGTTATTTTATTTAGCCCAAATTGGGGCAAAGTTGGTTTACTCCGAATTAAAGCGGTTACAACCGGCCAATGATTTTGCTCCGCCACTAATTTAGCTAGACTTTCTGCTTGATTAAATCCCCTCTGCCAATACCGACTACGATGTAGAGGCACTGACACTACTACCGCATCTTGACCATTGCACCACTGCTTCTTTATAGTTTGGCTTAACAGTGTGCCCAGTAGATTTGTGATCACCCTAACTCGACGATATTTTAACCCATAAACTATGTTCTTTAATGAGGCATGCCAATGTGCACAAACAATCACCCGATTAAGCGCTTGCTGTTTACGACAAACGGGGCATAGTTTAAATCCTTCAGATAATTTATAACATCGGTAACATATTGGTGTTTTAATTAATTCAATCTCTTCCCAGCAATTTTTACACACCCAATCACCAAATTTATTACAACTTAAACAACGTGGCGGGAAAACTACGTTTAGTATTATCGTTTTAAACTTATTCCCTATTTTAACTACTGGCAATAGTTACCCCGGTATAGAAATATTTAAGAATCTGGTCGAAAGTTTGACCGGCTTGTGCCATATTATATGCACTCCACTGTGGCATACCCACACCATGCCCCCAGCCTTTCCCTTGTAAAGTAAAGGTCGGTGAATTATCTGCTCCGCTTTTCCCAACAGTAAAATTAGTGCTTTTGACATAACCAGAATCTACTAGGGCTTCGAAAGTAGCCGTAGTAACTGATGCCCGCTTACCAGTACTAGTCACAATTGTTAAACTCTTTAACCTGCCAGACGGATAACGCGAATCTATAATTAAATCAGTGACCGTTTCAGAAAAGGCCCCAACTTTTTCTAAAGTCTTGCCAAATATTTCCCGTAAATAAGCCTGACTCAAACTAGCTTCCCATTCTATTGGTTTAGCATAAGGGTCAGGCACACCCTTAAGATATGGGATAGCCAAATTAGTATTTCCATTATTCCAAGCATTTTCCACATTCTCAGTTGCCCCTCCACTATCCGAAAAATAATAAGCTGCGATCGGTTGATTACCATATTTGATGATTAACCCAGTAGTAGCATTAACGACTTCAGCTATACCAGGACGATTAATTTCATAAACATATCCATAATAGACTTGATCACGAGTATCATCATATAAATCAAAAATATCTGCTCTCTTATCTTGAATCCGCCGGACAGCAAATGTGCGCGCCGCCACTACTTGAGCTTTACGTGCTTCTATCGGCCAACTATCTGGGACTTCAGCCAAACCCTTTAAATAATCTTCTACTTCTAATTCATTCACCATCCAAACATTCCCACTCCAAGACGATCTACGTACCACTAGAATCCCTCGGAATCGATTATATGTACTACTAACCTTGTCATTAGAAACTGTAACGATAGAATCGCGCAAAGGGATAAACTTAACCCAGTCGCTGACATCATATGTCTGGCCACTAACACTAATAATGTAACCACCGTTACGCGCTGTTACTGTGGCAGAATTATTAGCTTCAATTTTTACCACCATGCCTTTGTCACTCCCCTGTCGCACTACCATACCATTACTGCTAGATAAAATTATTGGATTAGTAGTCGAACTTAACCCTACATTAATTGGGTTATTAATTACTAATTCCTCATTAACTATAATTTCCCAATAAATCCCTAAATCATTTACCCAAGTCACCCCTTCAACTACTGGACAAAAATATTCCTTATAAGTACCAACTTGTTCTGGCGCTTTAATAGTAAAAGTAAACCTGCCTACCTCACCTGGCTGAATAATTTTATCAGCATAAGATGCTCGGTTGGGGCTTAACCATGTACTACTTGCAAAATTACTTGCTCGATCTAACAACCGAGCTGTGCCCAACTTAACTGCGTTATTACCAGTATTTAACCAAGCTGTATTACCAGTATTTTTAAGATCAACCCAAACCACTGTTTCTTCCCCTGGAGTCATTGTAGGACTGGCCGATTGGTTAACCCAGCTCACTGTATAGACAGCCGGCTGGATATTAATCTCTATATAGAAATAGAATGGGTCAAGCCAAGTAATGCCTTCTGCCACCAACCCAAAGTATTCGCGATATTTACCCGGTGCGCCACCTGCTGTGATAGTAAAAGAAAATCTCCCTACTTCCCCTGGTATAATCTGCTCTTTATCTGTTACTGCAACTCGATTATCACTTAACCAAGATGAGTGGTACATTTTGCTCCCCACCCTATCACTCGGTTTAACTGTGGCAATTTTTACAGCATTATCGCCCGTGTTCACCCAAGTAACCGTGCCTGTATTCTTAATATCCACCCATACCGCTACACTATCCCCCTGTTTAACTGACATCCCTTCAAGTTGACCAACCCATTTTGCTTGGTAATGAGTAGCGGCATCAGCAAAAACCCCAAATTGGCCAACCAAAAAGATGCTTAACCCGACCACTAGTATGTTGTGCAGAACTCCAGGATTTTTCACAGTATTAACATTATACTAATGTTAATTTGATTACCAAAGCTATTTAAGTCAGTTATAATTTAAACAGGTATAAAAAACCAATATGTCACAAATTAGCATTTCATCTCATTCACTATCTGACCCAGAATCCGGGATCAATCTAGAAACCGACGATTTTTATGATAGCCCCAACGAGATGGAACTACCTATAGATATTGCTCGCCGCGGTGATCACCTTATTATTACTGCCCCATTGGTAGGGGTAAAAAATGACCAAATTGATCTAACGGTTAACAATGATATTTTATATATCCACAAAGTAGCTTCAGACCACCACGAAGAAAAAATAGACAACTACTATCTCCAAGAATGCCACTGGGGAGCGTTATCACGTGAAATCCAATTGCCTGTTGCGGTTGACCCGGTAGGGGCCAAAGCTTCTTTACAAGACGGCGTACTAAAAATCATATTACCAATCTTGGGGAATCGTAAATCTAGAATCATTAAAGTCCGATGAAGCAAAAAGTAACTAAAGGAGTTATTGCCATAGCTGGTTTTGGCACTAGATTTTTACCAGCTACCAAAGCTACTCCAAAAGAAATGTTGCCGATTATAGACAAGCCAATTATCCAATATATTGTTGAGGAAATGGCGACTTCTGGCATTAAAGATATAATTCTGGTAACTAATTGGCAAAAACGTTCGGTGGAAGACCATTTTGATCGTTCCAGAGAAATTGAAAAACATTTAGAGGAAAACCACCAAACCGCACTACTGAAAGAGATCCGCAAAATTGACCAACTAGCTAATTTTATTTATATTCGACAAAAACACGGCTATGGTAATGGCGCCCCACTTCTAACTGTCCAGAGTTTAATTGGCAACGAACCATTTATTTATGCTTTTGGCGATGATTTAGTAAAATCAAAAATCCCTTTTTCGCGGCAATTAATAGATGTTTATCAACAATATGGTTGTTCTGTTATTGGAGCGCAAAAAGTGCCTAAAAGTGAAATCAACAAATATGGCATTGCTGAGACCATCAACAAAAATCATCTAAAATCTATTCTAGAAAAACCGAGCCCAACTCAAACCAAATCTACTCTGGCTACTTTTGGTAGATATTTATTAACTCCGGACATTTTCCCCGCTTTGCACAAAACCCCTTTAGGTAAGGGTGGCGAATTTTGGTTAACTGACGCATTAAATCTTTTATTACAAAAAAAACCGATTATGGTGCATCAGATTGATAATGGTAAATGGTATACTACAGGTGATCCCTTAAATTATTTAAAAACTATATTAGCATATATCAATGATCGCAAAGATTTAAGAGATGAATTAAAAAAATTTATTAAATCACTATGAAAAAATCTATCAAATATTTAGCCTTGTTTTTATCAATCAGTCTATTATTAGGTGCGGCAGCTTGCCGACCATTAGGGCCCAGCTCAAATAACAATAACGACAACGAGAGCAATTTTTCCTTTCCCAAAGAAGATGTAACGCTAACTTACTACCGTCTCTGGGATGAAGATGATGCTTTGGATAGTATTATTTCTTCATATAAACAACTCCATAAAAATGTGACAATTTCGGTACGCAAAATTGCTATCCCAGAAGATAAAACTATTTATGATTACCAGAATGATTTAATTAAACAAATAGCTGACGGCGAAGGCCCTGATATGTTTATGATCCACAACGACTGGCTTCCTTATCAGATAAACCAGATCACACCTATGCCCAGCAGTATTATGGCAGTAGACACTTATAAACAAAAATATCCTAACGTAATATTAGATGATTTTGTGGCAAATAACAAAATTTATGCCATTCCATTTTATATAGACAACTTAATACTATTCTATAATGTCAACTTATTTTCTAGTGCTAAGGTACCTAGAGAAAAAACTCCCCCAAAAACCTGGAGTGATGTTATAGACATTACACCTCAACTTACCAAACTTAATACTGATGGCAGTATCAAACAATCAGCTATTACTTTAGGAACAGATGATATATTTATCCCTAGATTTGCCGAGATTATTGCCGCATTAATTACTCAGTATGGTGGGGAGATGACTTCGTCTGACCACACTAGATCCACTTTTAATTTACCCGTGAATACTGACAAGCCATATTACCCCGGTGAAAACGCTCTAAAATTTTACACTGACTTTGCTAACCCAAGTTCACCATTGTACACCTACAGTGACGCCACTTATACTGATGATACTAAAAAATTCCCCGGCGATATCCAAGCTTTCATGGAAGGTAAATCAGCCATGTTTATTGGCTATTCTTACAATATAGAAAATATTAAAAAATTTACTGGTAAATCATTCAACTTTGCTACAGCTAACCTACCACAATTAAGATTGGAAACACCCATGACTATCGCTAATTACTGGGGTGAAACAGTATCTAAAAACAGTAAATACCCACAGGTAGCCTGGGATTTTCTTAAATACGCTTCTGAAAAAAATAAACTTCGTAGTTACTTACGTAACACAAGTAGAGTTAGTGCATTAGAAGAAAATATTAGTAGCTATTCTGGGCAAATTTATTTGGCACCGGTAGCTAACCAAATTAAATATAGTACATCATGGTACCGCAGTAACACATCAGAAGTAGAAAAAATCTTCGCCAAAATGGTTAATAATGTACTACACAATAGTTTGCCTTATAAAACCGCCATAGAACTGGCCGCGACAGCTATCAATAATCTTACTCAACAACCTTGGAGTAAATAAATGAATGATGTTACTATACTAATCAACAGGATTACTGATATTGCTAAAAAAGTCTTAGATACATATATATTGCCTATTTCTGGAGCTTTAGTAGTTATTTTAATCATCTGGGCTGGTATTAAATACATCACTGGAGGACCAAAAGGCGAAGAATCTGCAAAAAAAACACTTACTGCTATTTTTATTGGCATAGCTATCATTGCATTAGCAAGTGTAATAGTAGTTATTGTTAAAAACTTTTTTGTTAGCTTGTAAAAATTAATTTTGTGTTATATTAATTATAGAGCAATATTTTATAATTATATATTTATGAACAAGATCAAACATTACATCGGTGTTGCGCTAGCTGCTGGAAGCAGTTTATTGGTAGCACCAAAAGCATTTGCTGTAGATTTCCCAGTTGTTAATCCGGTAGATACTAGCGTTGAATTAATTACTGTACTGGGCAATGTTGCTAACTGGATGTTTGGGTTAGCAGGAGCTCTGGCAGTGCTGTTCTTGATTTATGGTGGTGTCACATATATCATCGGCGGGGCCAAAGCAGAGGAAACTGCCAAAAAACTAATTATGAACGCAATCATTGGTTTGGTAGTTATAGCCTTAGCTTATGTGTTGGCTCAATTAGCCATAGATTTGGTTACTGGGGCAGCCTAAAGAAACATTTAATTCAAAGATTTTAAAAACTCCCCCCTAAATGAGGGGAGTTTTTAAAATATCTAATAACAACCAGCATTGTGGCGCGCCCGAGAGGATATAGAACCCGTCGGAGTTCGGGCTACCTCACTCCTCCTCAGAACCTTGCGGTTCCGACACCCCGATGGACATCGGGGTTGCCTCCACTACGGGAAAACTCCCGTTTTCCCGACCCCTTTCCCATGGTTCAAATCCTTAGCACACACAACACAAATCCAACAACCTCACTAAATGAGCTTGTCGAATTTGTGGCGCGCCCGAGAGGATTTGAACCCCTGACCTTTCGGTCCGTAGCCGAACGCTCTAATCCACTGAGCTACGGGCGCAAATAAAGAAATCAAGATTGACTAAACCTACTATAACAAACTGTTTATTAACTTGCCTCGTCCTGTCCTTCGTAATCCAATCTATATCAAAAGAGACAAATGATCTATTTTTGATGAGACTGGATGAAGGAGGAAGCTACGGGCGCACGATATCCCAATTAACAACCAACCTATTCAACTATACTGCAACCCCAATTTATTACTTAACACCCTGCCAGTCCTCCGTAACTCTGGTATTAAACAGAGCGAAGGATGGACGGGCGCATATGATACTAATTATCTAGGCGTTTCTATACTTTTAACCAATGATTAATTTTATCAATCCAATCTTCACCACTATTACCAGACATTGGCAGTATATTTGATAATGCTAATTTAATATTTTCTTGCTGATCGGGGTTTATTTTAATGGTTATAGTAGGCATAAATTTGCTAGTTGAAACAAAATTAAGATATACCCTACCTTCTTTAGTGTGAAACCAATAATTTTTCAACTGCTCGAATGGGTATAGTTTATCATTAACATTTAGGCCACTGTTATCAATCTTATATGTCATTTGCCGAGGTCTAATGCGATTAGAAAACAACAGTAGTCCTCCAACAACTAGTACAATCGCTAATAATATCCATTGTTTGGAATATATAGCATAACCAACTAGCAACACTAGCACCAAACTAAATATCGCGTGCCAACGCCAATCTCTAGTATATACATCGAATTCAGCGGCTTGCCAGATAATTGGCTCAAATGATTTATTGTTTGTTAATTCTTCCATACATTTAATAATTAGATGATATTTTATAGTCCATGCTCCTATTGTA
>JAZDHT010000042.1:0-20349 GCA_043805615.1 Patescibacteria group bacterium
TTCTGGCAAGCCCATGAGGCGCGTCCAGAATCGTATAATCTGGAACGGCTCAACGACACTCTCGTTGAGCCGTTCCTTCTCGCGAAGCCCGGCGTAGCTATGCTGTATAGCACGGCGAAGACGGGTCATTCCCGACTAACCCGATATATATCAAATAAGTTGATTGGGAATCTATACCTCTTCGTCATCCTGAACCCTCTGGGCCTCAAGGCCCACCGGGCCGGAGGCTTGATTCAGGATGACGAAATTAGAGAATGAGTTCAGTGATAACCAGAAAGATAATTTTTCTTTGCAGATAGCAATTTGGGAATGGGCCCGCCTTTGGGTACCACCCGTTTGGCGGCGCAAATGGGTGGTGAGAACAATTTAGGGTCGCTTACAAAGCGACTAGATCCTTCTCCGCCAGCTGGCGGATTCGCTCCCACCAAGGGATCATTTCTTCTCGAAGATGAAGAGTTCGCGGATAATAAGCTGATCGGGGCGAGAATACAAGAAACCCCCGCGCTTGCTAATGCTGGCGTCTTTTTTAATTAAATCTGTGGCCAATATTTGTTTAGGAGTGTAGCCAATTTGTTTGATTTCATCCAGTATCTCCATATACCGCAAACCATCCCTAGTCTTAAAAATTGGGAAAACCATGCCAATGCGTTTGACTGAACTAAAGTTTTTGCGCATATTGCGGAAAAAATTGATGTATAACGCGCCTAATTCTATAGCGGTCTGTTCGGCATCTCGACCAAACAAAATCTTTTTTAGTGGTGGCCCTAAATATGGTTCTGTCACGATGGCAGTCTCGGTTGAATTCAAGCGTTCCCATTTTATTTTTTGGGCATCAGCTTCCTTGATGTGAGTTTGCAGATTAATTTTGGCCAGTTTTTTCAATTTAATAAACCAATCTAAATTATTAATGGTATTTTTGATGGCATCTTCGGATATATCTGATCCATAAATATTTAAGTTCAACAACAAGGCTTCTTGCAAAACAATCCCACTACCACAAAATGGATCATAAATAATTTTAGTACGATTACCTCGAGTTAGATTCAATAATATCTGGGCCAACTTGGGTGGTAACATCCCGGATTTAGCATCGGGCGATGGTTTATCCCAATCTCTTTCTGAATAAGCTTCATAATCCTGTACGCTCAATGTTTTGCCAATATAATAATTGTCATGGTCGCGAATTAAAGCAATCTCAGCCCCAGTATCAATTAAACGATTACGCTCTACTTGTACGCTCGAAAGTTGGGATGAACGATCTTCAACGTAACGAATACTGTATTTATCTTTGAGTCGGCGTTTAATACTGTAAGCAAAATTATTCAGCCATGTCATCTCGGCATAAGTTGGATCAGGTTCGGAATAAACACTAATGCCGAAATTAATTTTATGTTCTTTTTGGGCAAAAAATTCTTTCATTAGTTTTTCTAATGTCAGGATTTTTTCTAGTTCATAAATTTTGCCCTTGAAGTTGGCTTTGATGGCAAAAATCTTAATCACTCCTCCTAATTCATTTTGGAGCTGGGCAATATAATTTGGAGATTTTTTAATATCAATTAATAAAATATCGCCTAGTAATTCATATTCGCCAAAAACAATTTTGTGATTCGTTAAAAAACTTAGCAATTCTGCCAAGCTCAAAGTAGGGTGATTGCCAAATAAAAATGCGTATTCGTTCATCCCGTTAGAGATAAGAATCGCTTTAAGCGATTTTTAATATAACGTTTACCCATGCCAGATTTTAGATATTTCTCTCTGGCATAAGCATCTTGTTGGTTGAGACAAGCTTCATAGTAAATGAGTGTAAATGGCCCACGACCTTTAGTAGATTCAACTTGATTCGAACAATGTTGCTTAAAGCGTTTCTGTAAATTCTCTGTAGCACCAGTGTATAATCGACCATTTTTATTGCTTTTCAGTACATAGGCGTAGAACATGAGCATCTCTAACGGGATAAATCCTTAAATGGGTATCTCTAGTATAGTTAAGCAAATAGGGTATAGGCAAGTTTACAGGTGAAAAGATGTAGATAAGTGTTTGGTTTGCTGGTCAGGTCAGGCATAATAGGGCTACAAGATTAAAAGTTTTATTATGAATATTATCAAGCTAATTAATCAGGAATCTAAGCGCCAACAAGACACAATCAGCCTAATTGCTTCCGAGAATTATGCTTCCAAAGAAATTAGAGAAGCAGTGGGATCAGTATTGATGAATAAGTATGCCGAAGGCTATCCCGGTAAACGCTATTATGGTGGTAATGGAGTGATTGATCAAATAGAGCTGGAAGCGATCCAGACCGCCAAGGAGCTGTTCGGTACCGAACATGCCAATGTCCAGTCATATTCTGGCACACCAGCCAACCTAGCCGTCTATGCGGCCTTGCTACAACCAGGTGATACTGTATTAGCCATGGGCTTGCCCCATGGCGGACATTTATCGCATGGGCATAATTTAAGTTTGTCTGGGCAGGTTTATAAATTTACCCATTATGGAGTTGATCCAGAAACGGGTTTATTAGATTACGATGAAATTCTTAAATTAGCCCGAATTTTTAAACCTAAATTAATTGTCTGTGGGGCCACAGCGTATCCTCGCGAAATTAATTTTGCTCGCTTTGCCGAGATTGCCAAAGAAGTCGGGGCATATTGTATGGCAGATATTTCACACATTGCTGGATTAGTAGCGACTGGGTTACATCCTAGTCCAGTAGATTGCTGTGATGTTGTTACCACCACCACACATAAAACATTGCGTGGTCCCAGAGGCGCAATTATTTTATGTAAAAAAGAGTTAGCCGAAAAAATTGATAAAGCTGTGTTTCCCGGTTTGCAAGGTGGGCCCCACGAAAACACTATTGCCGCCATTGCGCTATGTTTAGAATCGGCAAAATTACCCGAATTTAAAACATATATTCAGCAAGTAGTTAGCAATGCCAAAACTCTAGCTGATGTTTTGGCAAAAAATGGTTTAACGATTTGTACTGGCGGGACTGATAATCATTTAGTGTTAGTAGATTTGCGTTCCATTAAATTAACTGGCAAAGAAGCCGAAACGGTTTTAGAACAATGTGGAATTATTGTGAACAAAAACATGATTCCTAATGATCCCAGAAAGCCTCTAGATCCTTCTGGTATTCGTTTGGGTACACCAGCCATGACCACAAGGGGAATGAAAGAAAAAGACATTGAAGAATTAACTAATTTAATTGCTAATCTTCTTAAAAATCACCAAGACCAATCAATTCTAGACCATACCAAAATTGCTGTTGCTGATTTAGCCAAAAAATTCCCTGTCACTGAATAATCAGTAAACGGCTCAACGGCGCTATCGTTGAGCCGTTTAATAAATCTGGTAAAATAAGGATATGAAAACTATTTTATATATGGCAATTTCTGCGAATGGCATGATTGCTCAAAAAAATGATGATACTAGTTGGATATCTCCGGAAGAATGGGATAGCTATAGTTTGATGGCGCGTACGGCTGGAAATATAGTAATAGGCCATAGAACTTACGACATTATTACTAAACAACCAGAATTTGCCGAATTCAAAGATATTAAGGTGGTTATAGTTTCTAGTCAGAATTTCCAAACGCTAAGCAATAATCATACGGTAGTTCATTCGCCACAAGAAGCACTCAAAAGATTAGAGAAGTTTAACGAGGTAATTGTAGCCGGTGGTAGTATTTTAAATTTGGCATTTATGAAAGCTGATTTGATTGATGAAATCTATCTGGACATCGAACCAATTGTTATTGGTAGTGGTATACCTATATTTGCCAATGAGAAATTTGATAGAAAATTACAGTTGTTGGATATGAAAAAGATTACTGATAATGTGATTCAGTTGCATTACAAGGTTCTAGGCTAAACCTGTTCCCCTAAAGTACGCTGAAAACAGACTATATTATCTTCTTTGGGTAGGTTCTGAACTCGTCTGGCCTGCCAAATTGAGGATATCTTGATCAAAGATGCATATGTTTTAGCTGTTGCCAGTAGTTTTTTATTGACACAGCGACTGATTTATGTTATCGTTATGCGGTACGATTAAAAGGTATAACGGCCTCTTTAACCAGGCCGTATTTAATTGTTTTAATAGAGGTTAATTTAACTAGTTACAATAATATGTTTCACAATTCTCACAGATCAACCAGATCAACTTTGTCTCGCAGTTCTTCTTCTTCAAGAGGCAGAAGTTTTGGCAAATCCCATTTTGCCCAATCCAAAGGTGGGTCATCGGCATCTCATCGGCCATTTTCCGGGCGTAGTAGAGGAGTGTGTAGTAGCCAGAGCAATTCTCGGAGATCTATTGGTAAGTCAACTCTCGACATAGATTCTTTTATTAATAGAACTTCCAACAAGCCAATTGTGGAACAATTTTGTCCCGAGCATCAATTTACAGATTTTGGGCTAGATAAAGCACTAGAAAAGATTGTTATTAAAAAAGGTTACGCTGATCCCACCCCAATTCAAGATAAAATTATTCCCCATATTATGTCCGGCAAGGATGTAGTAGGGTTAGCTAGTACTGGTACTGGTAAAACAGCGGCTTTCCTGTTGCCCCTAATTCATAAAATAAAAAACGGACATGCTGAACAAGTGCTTATTTTGACTCCCACCAGAGAATTAGCCTTGCAAATTAATCAAGAATTTAAGAGTTTTACTCCCGGTATGGGAATTTATTCGGCAGTATGCGTAGGAGGGATAAATATCCAGCCACAAATTCGTGAATTGCGTCAGTATTGCCATGTAGTTATTGGTACACCAGGGCGGATTATCGATTTAATTAAACGCGGGGTGCTGAAATTGGATGGAATCAAAACGATTGTTTTAGACGAAGCTGACGCTATGTTAGATATGGGTTTTATCAATGACGTGCGTTTTGTAGTGTCTAAAATGCCTAAAGCCCGCCATACATTATTTTTCTCCGCTACTATGTCACCAGCAATTAAAAAATTAATTGATGAATTTTTGCATCAACCTACTATAGTAGCGATAGGCACCCAAAACCCACCGACCAATATTGATCAAGATGTGGTGCGGTTAAATGGTCGATCTCGGTTTGATGTTTTGCATGATTTATTACAAGATCCTGCTTTCGAAAAAGTATTAGTCTTTGGTCGCACTAAGCGCGGAGTGGAGAAACTCACCAAAACTTTAGCGGCTAGCGGGATTAAAGCCGAGTCTATCCATGGCAATAAAAGTCACGGTGGCAGACAAAGATCGCTTAGACAGTTTAAAGAAGGCGCGGTACGGGTTTTGATTGCCACTGATGTGGCCGCTAGAGGTTTAGATATTAGCAATGTTAGTCATGTAATTAATTACGAGCTTCCAGAATCTCGCGAAGACTATATCCACAGAATTGGTCGAACTGGTCGTGGGGTTCAGTTAGGCAAAGCTCTCACTTTTATCGGCTAAACGCAATTACCATGGAAATTAGAAACATTGCTATTATTGCTCATGTTGATCACGGTAAAACAGCTTTAACAGATGCAATTTTACGCCAAACCGGCATGGTAACTGGAGATGGATCGATGGATTCTAACGATTTAGAGCAGGAACGAGGCATCACCATCTATTCTAAAAATACTTCAGTTTTTTATCCTTCGACTAGCTCAGGACGTCCCGTCACTAAAATTAATATTTTAGATACTCCGGGCCATGCTGATTTTGGTTCCGAAGTAGAGCGAGTATTGCGATCGGTAGATTCGGTCTTATTAATTGTAGATGCCGCCGAAGGACCAATGCCCCAAACAAAGTTTGTGTTAAAAAAATCTTTAGAATTAGGCCTTAAACCGATCTTAGTTTTAAATAAAATTGATAAACCCGCCGCCGATGTAGCCACTGCTGCCGAAGCAGTTTGTGAATTATTTCTAGATTTAGGCGCAACAGACGACCAGTTTAATTTTGAAACCATTTATGCTATTGGTCGAGATGGCGTATCCAAAAAATGTATGGATGACAAGGCTACTGATTTAACCCCAATTTTAGATGCTATTTTAAGTCAGGTTCCTGCCGCTTCGGGAGATAATCTTGAGAGTAAGCCATTAAAAATGCAGGTATTCAATTTAGCTTACGACAATTTTTTGGGCAGAATGGGTATTTGTCGAATCTACGAAGGTATAGTTAAGAGCGGTCAAAAATTATTTGTGAAGGATATTAATGGTGATATTTTTACTGGTAAAATCAGTAAATTATATACCTTCGAAGGCATGGTAAAAAAAGAAGTGGCCGAAGCAAGGGCTGGCGATATTGTCATGCTGGCTGGTCTGCCCGATATTTACATTGGTCAAACATTAGTAGATGACGAAAAAACCGAATCAATGCCAGCTATTGCGATTGACGAACCCATCCTATCTTTATATATGTTTGTTAACACTTCTCCGTTTGCAGGGAAATCTGGCAAATTCTTAACCTCTCGAAAAATTAAAGAAAGGTTAGAAAAAGAACTGCAAGTTAATGTTGGGCTAAAAGTTGAATTTTTAGATGCTAAATTTAGAGTAAGTGGTCGTGGCGAATTGCATTTGGCGGTTTTAATTGAAAATATGCGTCGAGAAGGGTATGAATTGGCAGTTTCTCAACCCGAAGTAATTTTTAAAGAAGAGGATGGTCATAAGTTAGAGCCATTCGAGGAAGTATCAGTATTGGTGCCAGAAGAATTCTCTGGGGTAGTTATTAAAAAACTGGGAAAACGGAAGGGAGTTATGACTAACATGGGTGCAGAAAATGGTGAAACCAGATTGTTATTTGATGTGCCTACCCGTGGGCTTTTAGGATACCGCAACGAATTTGTGGTTGATACTAAAGGCAAAGGTATTTTAACCTCAATGTTTTTAGAATTCAGACCTTATGCCGGCAACATTATTAAAACAGATCTTGGTTCGATGACCTCAATGGTTACCGGCAAAGCTTTAAGCTATGCGTTATCTAATTTACAAGAACGAGGTACTTTATATATTAAACCTGGCACAGAAGTATATGAGGGAATGGTAATTGGTAATACTGCCAAAGGGGTGGACATGCCAGTCAATCCTATCAAAGGTAAACAGTTGACCAATACGCGGGCTTCAGGGACTGATGAGGCTGTGCGGTGTGCCCCACCGATGGAGTTAACTCTAGAAAAAGCGATTGGATTGATGCGTGATGATGAATTTTTAGAAGTAACACCCACTGATATTAGATTACGCAAACAATATCTAACCGAGAACGAACGGAAAAAACATCCTCGATTAAGTTAGTAGATATTAAATATTTGGTGGCTGAGGTGGGGGATGGAACCCTGCTCGACAAAGCTATACGCTTTGTCTCTGCTCAATAAGGCTTCCGCCCTCTTGCTGAAATCAAAAGATTTCAGTCACCCCAAACGGGAAACTCCCGTTTCCCGACCCCTTCCCATGGGTTCGACCGCAATACACAGTCACAATTAAATACCACATATCTAATGGTATGTGTTACTTAATTGGTGGCCGAGGTGGGGGTCGAACCCACACATCCTTACGAATACATAGTGGCACTTGTCCGCCGAAGCCTTGGCGTAGGCGGAAGTCGTGCGCATCCATGTCCTCCGCAGTAGCAAATATTAGTTAATTATTGGTGGCGCTGGTCGGGGTCGAACCGACACGGGTTGCCCCACACGATTTTGAGTCGTGCGCGTCTGCCAATTCCGCCACAGCGCCGAACAAATAACTAATTTTTAATTACTACTACGGAGGATGGATCTGCCATCCGCCAGCCGACGGACCGCCACTCGGCCAAAATACAATACAGGAATATTATATTGATTTTAAGGTGATCCGACAATCATAGCAAAACCGAGATGATACTATATATTTAGCTCTGAGAGCTATAAATCACTTGACAGTAGGTTATTTTTCTGCTAAGTTTTAGGCATATAGCACTTGTGCTGTATGCAACACTGGAGGAGGTGGTTTATCCCGTAAGCCCGAACAATTGGGGACCTCACAGAAAGTTGGTTTGAAAAGGAGACTTCAAAATGTCACGAAAACCGAAGTCAATATCACCCGGTCAGATGAGACAGTTTTTAAGCTTTTTGCGTGCTGTGTTGTCTGATCTTTCTTTGAGCTTTGCTCAAGTACAGGTCTTTATCAGTGACCCGAAATTAGTCGCTAAGCTCAAGAAGGATTTTAAAAACCTTGTGACTGAGGCGATTAAGATTAATCCTTTTGTCAAGGAGTGGGTTAAGCAGTCAGGGTTCTATCCTAGAAACTGGCAAGCCAAAAGTGTCACCGAGGAGATACTCAAATTAACTCAACTGTTTCCTGGCATCAACCTCTCGCAGGTTGAGGCATTGGTTAGCGAACTGATTGTGTCGAGGGAAGCTGATGGTATTGCTCTCTTTCCCAAGCTGTCATATCTAGGCGAGCTGTGGCGGATCAATGATCCATTCGGGACTGGTTATAGTGAGGTGCTTAAAAAGCTTCTCGGGCTAATCTCTGGCAGTCGGTCGTTACGAAACTACCTATATGGGTTGGCGTCGGGACCGCACCACATTCGTATCCAAGCTGATGTTCAAACGCAAATCATCTGGCTTGAGGAAAACACACCAGGTGATGTCCTGGTGTTACCCTTCAACTTCGGTAACCTCTATGCTGGTTGGAGTGCCAGGTCAGCTCGTTGGGAAGCATTCCATAATAATCAACTTCCTCTGACCAGTGCCCACGTGGCGGTCTTGCTTCTGCTTATGCCAGATAGATTCAGTGCTATTTCTTCTGAGCAGTTGTTTATCTACTGCCCTGGTGATGAGTATGAAGGGCTCTTAGGTGGCCCAAGTGGCGATTGGTCTCACTGCCCGTACTTCAACTTTCATTCCTCCCCGGACGATACACTTGTTTTCCATGCCAATAAGTGGCCTGGAACTGTCGAAGGCGATTTTGGTTCTGTGGTGGCTTTTTTTGGAGTGTGATTTGGTCCTGCCATTAGGCATGATTGAACCTTTGGTAGTTTTAACCCTTTGCCCTGTATAATATGCGGGGCTTTTCTTTACCAAACTAATTTTATAAATACAACAATTTAGCTCTGAGAGCGTAAATATGCATTGACAGCCATCAATTTTTAGGGTAGTATCTAAGCATCCAAACAAGGAGGCATTTGAAAAATGAAATTTTATTACAGAATATTGCTAGTAGTACTCTCAATTTTAATCTTGAGTTCAACTGCTTGTAGCAGTCGGGAAGATCCTCGTGACGCTGAAATCGCCCGCTTAAACACTCGTGAGGATCAACTGATCTCGGTTCTAACTCAGCAAATAGCTGATCTCAAAGTGGAGAAATCTGCTTTGGAGGAAGTCGCTAGCAATGAGAGATACATTGCACATCTCGAGGGCGAGGAAGCCCAAATGAGAGAAACGGTTTCTGCGATAGCCATTAATTCGTCGGTCGGAATAGCCGGCGTGTTAGCTGGTCAGAACCAGCAGTTGCAAAACTCGCTGGTCAAGTTGACTGGCCAGCAAAACCAAGCCCAGGCAAATTTGCCGGGCACATTGCTAGACAATTGGGATAGATCTGGTGGGTATTCCCCGAATAATCTTCCTGATTACGGTTATGTACCTTTTCAATTTGATTTACCATTACCACCAAGGTATAACTGGTCAATAGCGACTTGGGAAGAAAATACCCAGATCGGAGATTTCTAATTTTATCAGATTGCACCAAGTCACGGTAATCGTGGCATTGTAGTATGTTTTGCCCGCGCTGAGAAGCGCGGGTTTACTATTTATACAATTAAATGACCAAAGGTGATTTTTGGGGTAAAATAGATTTACTATTTATTAATCTGTAACTTATGAAGGATTTATTAAAACATAACTGGTTATCTGTTGCCCTGTTGGTTTTAGTCGTCATTTGGTTTGTGATTTATAGTATAAGCAAAGATGTTTTGCCCAATAATGTAGCTTCATTGCCAGGGGTGGCAGGGGAAACGATAACATTAGATAATTCTACCAATCCTGATCAAGACAAGGTTGCTGGTTTGGCCACTTATTTGACTGAAAAAGGTTATAAATTGTATGGCACGGTTTGGTGTTCTCATTGTCAAGATCAGAAGGAAATGTTTGGTACTTCCTCTGACAAGCTAAATTATATGGAATGTTCTACTCCCGATGGTACGGATCAATCGGAAGTTTGTGCTCAAGAAAATATCGAATTATATCCTACATGGGGGTTACCTGATGGCACTAAGATGCCTGGGGTTATGACTCTACAACAACTGGCTGATCTAAGTGGATATCAGTTAAATTAATTGAGGTGTCATTCCCGACTTGATCGGGAATCCAAACAAAAAAATAAACAAAAACATTTTTCTTTTTTCTGTCTGGATCCTCTGATCTTTCCGAGCCAGAGGCTCTCCGAGCCGGCGGCAAGTCAGAGGATGACTTAAAGATGAAAATATGAACCAAACCTATCACATCAAAGTAGAATCTGGACATCAGTCTATGCCTTCATCACCACATTCACCACAACATCATCCATCTGCGCCGCGGCATTCCACCAAATCAACACGGTGGTTAAAAGATATTCTTGGTTTCGTGGGGCTGTTTATTGTTTTTTTTGGTATTTCTTCTCTGGTAGTGATGGGACCAACTTTGTATTCCAAAGTTGGTTATTATTTCTTTATTGGTAATGTCAAAAATGATAATGAAAATCTGGGTTTACCAGTGTCATCGTTAGGTAATAATGCGGGGGTATCGGCAACACCGGATCCAAATAAACCAATAATTAAAGAAGATAAGATTATTATCCCTAAGATTAATGTCGATGCTCCGTTAGTGTTTGCTCAAACTGCTGATAACAAAACTATTTTAGATACTTTGCAAAATGGGGTTGTTCATTATCCCGGCACAGCCTTACCAGGGCAAGTTGGGAATGTTTTTGTTACTGGGCACAGTTCATACTATTGGTGGAGTGGAGGGGGATACAATCGAGTATTCACCCTATTAGACAAACTACAAGCCAATGATTTAGTTTATATTCATTACCGGGGCGAGGAATATATATATAAAATGCGAGATAGTATAGTTGTATTGCCCAAGCAAACCGAAGTACTTAAACCTACTTCTACGCCAACTTTATCAATTATGACTTGTGTGCCCATTGGTACTAATCTAAAGCGATTGATTGTTAGGGCCGATCTTATCTCTTCTCCAATCAAAGATATTAGCGATATTAGTGATTTTGCTAATATCCCTGAGATCCCAGTATTCCTACCACTGTAAAGTCTAAAAGAAATAGTTGGATTTGTCGCGCAAATTTACTTCGGTGAGTTGGTGGGTTTTCCCATCAATATAAGTTAGTTTGCTCATTTGGCTGTCAGTCAGAATTAAATCTCCAGGTGAAGAAAAGTTAACCAGTTCATAACTATTCATTCCCGTTAGATCAATACTCATTAATTTATTCCCAAATAAATAAAGTACCGTATCATAACTAAAGTGAATTAATTGAGCATCTCGATGATTATCTAAAATCATTTTGGGAGTTTCTTCTAATTTTTTCCACTCGCGAGTGAATACCTGATTGTTTTGTCGGTAAATTAAGTAAGTATCATCCCAGAGTATTGGTAAAACAATCTTATCTGCTAATTTTGACCAAGTTATTTCACTATTAGTTCGTTCACTTAGCCATAAAGCAGTAGATTGCTTGTTGGTAATTGTACAGAGCCAGTTATTATTGATTTTGCCAAAAGTATAAGCTTCACCACTGGGCAACACTACGATAGTCTCGTTAATATTATTTCCCCGATTAATTTTAACTAAAGCAGTAGTTTTATCAGTTGTTACAGCAGCAAAGATATTGTTGTCAAAGATTCCCATATCTACAACATTGGGCATAGTAACAATAGTTTTATTAGCCACGATATCAATCAAATTTAATTTTCCGATTTGCCAATTCACTAATTCAGTATTGCTTAACCATTGCCATTTAGTCAGTTGACGTCCAGTAGCAATTAATTTGATGATGCCACTACGCACATTAATAACTAAGAAATATTGATTATACTTGCCAGTTGATCTAAATAATAATAATTGACTGTCGGGAGAAAAACTAATCGGAAAGAGTTGGCCATTAGCAATATCAATAGTATTTGTTCCTTTAATGTGTTGGCGAATGAGCCCAGAATTAACCAAAACAGAGCTAGTTTGATTATTAATATCCCACAGCCAGAGTTCTTTTTTAGTCAAAACAGCAATTTTGCTGTTATCTGGTGTACCGACGATTTTATCAACAGTATTTTCGATTAGTATATTGGGTTGTAATTCTGCTAAAGTTAATAGCACATTGCGTTTCTCGGTTACTAAACCGGACTTGACCGTTACATTGCCCTGCCACGGGCGATAACCATCTTTAGCCAGCTCTACCAAATAATCATCTGGGAGTAAGCGTTTTAAAGTGGCCGGGGTAGAACGATCCAATTCTTTGCCGGCTAATTTAATCCCAGCCCCTTTGGGATAAGATTCAATTAAAATAAAACCAATCTTTTTGAAAGTTAGATTATCCCAATCAGGTTTGTAGCCGGTAGCATATAGCAGAGCATAACTAGCTACAATGATAAACATAAATCCAGCGAGAATGTAGCCGAGAGTAACGAGACGAATAGGTTTCATTTTGAGAGGCTATTTTTTTGGTAAGATATAGGAGCTATGACTAAATTTATTATTGAAGGAGGGCAATCGCTCTCAGGAGAAGTTAGAATCAGCGGGGCCAAAAATGCTGCCCTACCGATTTTGGCTGCCTCATTATTAACTACAGAAACTCTCACGATTAACAATGTCCCAGATATCCAAGATATTCGTACCATGCTAGCAGTGCTGGAGAGCTTAGGTTGCGAGATTTTAGACTTCTCTAATCATAAGGTAATTATCAGGGGTAGTAAAGTTGATGGGCATGATCCTGATTTTATTAAGGTAAAACAAATCAGGGCTTCGGTGTTAATTTTAGGGCCGATGCTGACTAGATTCAAACGAGTTAAAGTTACTCATCCAGGGGGATGTCATATTGGGGCGCGGCCGATCAATGCCCATTTAAGAGCTTTTGAGGCGCTGGGGGCCACTGTCAGATCGGATGATCAGTTTTATTATGTAGAAACAGTCGGTTTAAAGGGCAATCGGGTTATTTTAGACGAATTAAGCGTAACCGCTACGGAGAATGCATTATTAGCCGCTGTATTAGCCCCGGGTATAACTGAAATTAGGCTAGCGGCGGCCGAACCAGAAATCACTAATTTAGCCGAATCCTTGAACCAGATGGGGGCAAAAATCACTGGCATGGGTGGGCATACTCTAGTTGTTGAAGGGGTAGACCAATTGCACGGCGCAGAATTAACCATCATCCCAGATCGGATTGAAGCCGGCACCTTTGCTATCGCGGCCGCAGTTATGCATGGTGATGTTTTGATTGATGGGTACGTATCTGATCATTTGGATATATTCACGAATAAATTATTGGCGGCGAATGTTAAAATCCAGTTGGTGTCAAACCATTGTGCTCGCATTACCAGAACTACCCAATTAAAATCTGTAGATATTAGAACAGATATTTATCCCGGGTTCCCGACTGATCTCCAAGCTCCCTTTTCTGTATTACTTACCCAAGCCGCTGGTCATGGTAAAATATTTGAGACTATGTATGAAGGGAGATTGAATTATTTGCAAGAATTATCTAAAATGGGAGCCAGTTCTGAGATTCTTAATTCTCATCAAGCAATTATCTCTGGCCCAGTCCCGCTTTACGGCAAAGAGATTACTAGTTTAGATATTCGGGCGGGAGCCACGCTAATTATTGCCGCTCTAACTGCTACGGGTACCAGCACAATTGATAATGCTGAGATGATTGATCGCGGTTATGAAAAAATAGAAGATAAGCTAAGCAAATTGGGGGCTAGGATAGTTAGGGTTTAATTATGGTTATTGGAATTGATGCTAGCGCGATTCTGTCTAGCAAAAAAACTGGTGTAGAAGTAGTGACTACTGATTTAATCAAGGCAATTTTGCGCAATGACAAAATTAATACCTATTGGTTATATTCTCCCAGCGCTTTGCCGACAGACATCATTGTTAATGATCGAGTAACTAATATTGTTATCCCGGGTAAGCGACTTTGGACACAAGTGTACTTGCGGAATGCTCTCAGAAAAAACCCTCCTAATATTTTTTGGTCTCCCAGTCATATTTTGCCTGCGTTGCCTAGTCAAACTAAAGGTGTAGCCACAATTCACGATGTAGCATGGTATCTATTACCTCAAAGTTATACTTGGAAAAATCGACTACTGTCTTGGTTGGCAGTGCGCCGAGCCATTAAACGGGCTGACCATTTGATTGCTGTAAGTCAACAAACCAAAAGAGATCTTAAAAAATATTTTCAAGTTGCGGGTGACAATGTAGCGGTTATTTATCACGCTTTAAGAAGTGATTGGTCTGATGACAATACTAACCCTGAATTAGGTGATTATTTATTATTTGTCGGGAGAATCGAATTTCGTAAAAATATTCTGCAACTGATTAAAGCTTTTCAGGGGTTTGTCGAATCTCACCCTCAGGTCAAATTAGTTTTGGCTGGATCCCCGGGTTATGGTTTTAATAATGTCCAAAAAATAATTAAACGGTTAAGACTATCTAATAATGTGGTTAGTTTATCTTATGTGCCAACTAAAACATTGCCCGGACTATACCGGCATGCCTTAGGGGTGGTGTATCCTTCTTTGTATGAAGGATTTGGATTAACAATATTAGAGGGTTTTGCCGCCGGAGTGCCAGTAATGACTTCAAATATTGGTGGGACTAAAGAAATTGCTGGTGATGCCGCCTTATTGATTAACCCGGTGGATATTGATGAAATGAATTTAGGTTTACATCAACTGGTGGATGATCAAGAATTAAGATCTAGCCTAATTGCAAAAGGCAAACACCGCGTCAAAGAATTTAATTGGGATTTGTCAGCGCAAAAAATAATTGATTTATGGCAACATCTTTAAAACAGACCAGCAAACTAGAAAATTCCTCTCCTGTCCGCTTCGACTCGGAAGCGAGGCGAGCTAGGGGAGAGGAAATCAAAGTAGCGATTGTGCATGATTTTTTAATGAAGGTAGGGGGAGCAGAAAAAGTAACTAGTGCAATCAGTGAGTTATTTCCAGATGCACCGATTTATACTTTGCTATACAGTCATCAGGTAGATAAATTGTTTCCTCAGCGTAAAATTGTAGTGTCTTATTTGCAACAATGGCAAAGGATTCTGCATTTGCCCGCGAAATTTTTATTACCTTTTATGGCTACTGCCATTGAGAGTTTCGATTTTTCTGGGTATGACTTGGTGATATCTAGTAATCATTCTTTTACTGGAGGTATTATTACCCCTGCCGAAACCGTACATATTTCCTATTGCCACTCTCCTACACGATATTTATGGGATGCTTTTCACACTTATATTAACGACCAACATGTTGGTGGTTTAGGTAAGTGGATATTGTATTGGTTATTGCACCAGTTAAGAATTTGGGACAAATTAAGTTCTGGCCGAGTACAATCATACATAGCTAATTCCAATTATGTGAAAAATCGTATTCGCAAATATTACCGCAAAGACAGCACTGTTATATACCCTCCGGTAGATGTTGATGTCATCAAGCCAACTTCTATTCGGAACGATTATTTTTTGGTAGTTTCACGCCTAACATCATATAAACGAGTTGATTTAGCAATTGAGGCCTGTAATTCCTTACATCTGCCGCTAGTCATTATTGGTACTGGTGAGGACGAAGCTCGACTAAAAAAACTAGCTGGGTTTAGTATAGATTTTTTGGGATGGCAAAATGATACTAACAAAATTAAATACCTGCAAAATTGCCGAGCTCTGATTTTCCCCGGTGAAGAAGACTTTGGGATTGTGCCTGTCGAAGCGATGGCGGCCGGTAAACCAGTCATTGCATACCACAAAGGGGGAACATTGGAAACCATCCAAGCAGGCGTGACGGGTATGTTTTTTGATCAACCCACCGTTGCATCATTAGTACAAACTTTACAAGAATTCTTGCGCAAAGAAAAAGATTTTCAGCCAGAAAAAATTGCCCAGCAAGTGGCACATTTTAATAAACAAAGATTCCAAACCGAATTAAGTAGTCTTATTACTCGTGAATTAAAAGCATGCGGAAAACTGTAGATATTTTAGGGGTTAATGTAGATGCCATCACTGGGCCAATGGCATTAGAGCGGATGACGGCGTTAGCCGAGGATGGTCAAAGCCATGCTATTATCACACCTAATCCTGAATTTATTATGCAGGCTCAAACTGATGTGGATTTTCGTCAAGCGATTAATGAAGCTGACTTATCCTTGCCTGACGGAGTTGGCATTTTATGGGCCGCCAAATATTTATCGCTACCGATATCCAAATACCCACTATTAACTTATATACAGGCTTATGTGAGCTGGGTTTGGACTGGATTAAGAATTATCTGGCAACCAAAATATATTAATTCTGTCATTCCAGAAAGAATTACCGGAGCTGATATGGTGTGGGAGATAAGTAAATTAGCAGAGAAACGGAGTTGGGGTATTTTTTTGCTGGGTGCCGCTGATGGCGTGGCTACAGAAACTGCTAAAAATTTACAATGGCTCTATCCTGATTTAAAAATTTCTGGCGTTTCTGCTGGCCCACCTTATGAAAGCGAAGCATCAGTTATTCAGCAGATTAAAACCAGTCAACCTAAATTTGTCTTTTTGGCTTTCCCGGCTAAAGAACAAATTCGCTGGATAAAAACTTATCAAAACCAATTAAATGGAGTTATCTTGATTGGGGTAGGGGGTGCCCTCGATTTCATTACTGGTGGAGTAGCCTTAAATGCTCCTGACAATAATAAACAACCCGCCAGAAGATCACCCGAATGGCTACAAGATCATGGTTTGGAATGGATTTGGCGCCTATTTACCCAACCTTGGCGAAGTACTCGAATCCGCACTGCAGTTTTTGATTTTTCTCTACAAGTAGTCCGCTATAAGATTAAAAATGCCTTATATAAATAAAACCCCTGCTTCTTCGGAAAGCAGGGATAACCCAATATTCGGCAAAGAATATGGGTTTATATACCAAGGCATCGGTAACCTATAAAGAACAATGATTTTTTATTGTACACTATTTTGTTTATCTCTAAGTTAATCAACCTTTGTTACAATATAGATATGGAGGCTAAGTTAGGCAAATCATTGGCTAATAGTGTGAGAGTTCGGTTCGCACCGAGCCCGACAGGAGCTTTGCATATCGGTAGTGCCAGAACCGCGCTGTTTAATTATCTGTTTGCCAAAAAAAATAACGGTACCATAATTTTGCGCATTGAAGATACCGACAAAGAACGCAGTCAAGAAATTTTTGAACAAGATATTAAGGAAAATCTAATTTGGTTAGGGTTGGGTTGGGAAGAAGAATATAAACAATCAGAACGCACAGAACTCTATCAAAAATATCTGGATCAATTAATTAGCGAAGATAAAGCTTATCTTAAAGATGGCGCCTATTATTTCCGTACTCCTATTACCGATAAAATTGTTGTAAATGATTTGATTCGGGGCGAAGTTGAGTTTGATGCTACTTCATTTGATGATTTTGTCATTGCTAAAAGTAACGGCGACTTTATCTTCCACTTTGTTAATGTAATTGATGATTGGCAAATGCAAATTTCGCACGTTATTCGTGGAGAAGATCATTTATCTAATACCCCTAAGCATATTTTATTGTTTCAAGCTTTTGGAGCTGAACCACCTATGTATGCTCATATTCCTTTAATTCTTAATCCTGATCGTACTAAAATGAGTAAACGCTCAGGCGATGTTAATTTCGCTGATTATATTAACAAGGGTTACTTGCCAATTAGTTTGATTAATTTCTTAGCCCAATTGGGATGGAGCGAGCCATCCGGTAAAGAATTTTTTAATTTAGAAGAATTAATTCAAGTATATGATTTAAGCAGAGTGCAAAAAGCCGGAGCAGTATTTGATATCAAATATCTTAACCATCTTAATCATCACTATCTTAATCAATTAAGTTTGCATGAATACTATAAATTAGTTAAACCCAATTGGCCATTTGCTGGTACCGATGAATACCACATAAAGGTGTTGGGATTGTTACAAGATCGGGCAGAATATTTAGCTAATTTGCCGGAATTGGCCAATTATTTTTATCAACAACCCGATTACGAAAAGAATTTATTGATTTTCAAAAAAAGTACACCCCAACTTACTAGTCAAGGCCTGCAAATTGCACATAAAGTATTATCTGCGCTAGACCCTAATGCTTGGACAGAAGCTGGTTTACAGCAAGTGTTGGATGATACAATTGCGGTAGAGGGGCTAACTGCGGGAGATCTGTTTTGGCCGGTAAGAGTGGCTCTTTCTGGTCTTTCCGGCAGTCCTAGTCCAGTAGAATTATTAACAGTACTAGGGAAAGAAGAATCTTTAAACCGTTTGGGAATAGCAATCACTAAATTAAATGGTTAAGAAAAAGATTAGTATTACTTATGTGATTGGTGATAGCTCCTTAACTGGGGCTCCGCGTCATTTATTATCTTTGGTTACCGGATTAGATCCGCGAGAATTTAGCGTTTCGGTTATCTTGCCGCAGGGGCCATTGGCAGATGAATTACAAAAACATCGTATTACCACTTTTTTGGTGCCAATGCGGTCTCGGTCGGATGTGGCGGCAGTCAGTGCTATTAGAAAACTGCTGACTAAGTATGATCCCGATATTATGCATGCGCATGGTCAGAGAGCTGGACTACTAGCACGATTGGCAGTAAAAGATTTGCCAATCAAGGTTGTTTATACCGAACATACTTGGACAAAAGAATTTAGATTAGAGAATCCCTTATTGCATTGGGCTCATATTCGCTCAATGCGTATGTTAGATAAACTCACTAATAAAACTATTGCTGTATCTAAAGCAGTGGCAAATTTTCTGATTAATGCCAAAATCACCAAGCCAGATAAAATACAAGTTATTTATAATGGTATAGAATTAATCACCGATAAACCTCAGCAATCTGAATTTGAACTATTAAGAAAATACCATCTTGAGACTAAAGATGTGGTCATTGGCACCATTGGCAGTTTAAATATCCAAAAAGATATCGCTTCTCTAATTAAAGCTATGCCCCGAGTGATTAAACGTTTTCCTAATGCTAAGTTAGTAATTGTAGGGGCAGGTCCGTTGCAAAAAAAATTACAAAGATTAACTAATAAGTTAAAAATTTCTGATTCGGTTGTATTTACTGGCGTGATTAATAATGTGGCAGATATTCTAAAAACCTTTTCTGTATTTGTGCTATGTTCTCGATCAGAATCTTTTGGCATATCTATTTTAGAGGCGATGAAAGCGCATGTGCCAATTATTGCCACCAAAGTAGGGGGTATCCCAGAAATTATTACTAGTAATCATAGTGGATTATTGGTTAATCCGTGCGACCCCAAACAGCTAGCTTCTACTATTATGAAATTGTTGAATGATAAGAAATTGCAGAAAAAATTAGCCGTAGGTGGTTACGAGACATTGCAGAAATTCACTGCTACTACCATGGTGCGCGAAACCGAAAAATTATATAAACAACTATTTAAAAAATAACTGTTTCGGCATTCTAGCTCACATCTGTCATTCCCGACTTATTTCTCCCGTCATCCTGGCAAGCTCCGTGACACGGAGCGCGTCCAGGATCGTATAAATAAATGACCAAAAAGCACTATGTCTTTCTATCCATGTCATTCCCGACTAACCCTTGTCATCCTGAGCGCAGTCGAAGGATCCTATATCAAATAAATTGATCGGCTTCCGGCTCTTGACCTCCGGTTCGGACCTCCGGTTCAGAGAACCTCAAGGTTCGGAGAAGAGCCTCTGGTTCGGAGAAGAGCCTTTCGTTCGGAGAGGAATCTATCATTCTGATTTATTTATAACCCTATAAAACAAATAATAATCTTATGTGGAAACAAATTAAAGAAGTAATCGGTGCCAGTGTCTTACAAGCCATTGGAGCAAGCGTAGTAGTTTGGTTATGGTCAATTATCATGACTAATTTAAGCCAAGTTTTTCAAAATACTACGCCCACAGTTACCACTTTTGTGCTGCTGCCTATCATATTTATGATTACAGCCGTATTGGCTGGCGGAGCAGTATTGGGTTACCCCTTATATTTAGTCTTACATGAACACAAATGGGGCAAAGCTATTACTTTGGTTGGGCTATCTTTAGTTTGGTTGGGAATAATCGCCGCTATCATTATCCTGATAGCCACCCGCTAATCCCAACATTAAACAATAGGTGTATTACTTAATTTTGTCATCCTGAATTTATTTCAGGATCT
>JAZDHT010000043.1:0-10198 GCA_043805615.1 Patescibacteria group bacterium
AAATCACTTTTTTAATCAATCAGTCATTTTTATATAAACTTTTGGAGTTAATTTTTAGAGTTTTTAGTTGAATTGACAAGCAGTCTGTAGTATTCTCAAGATAGTTTAATAGTTAAAATAGGACTAATTTATGGAGAACAAAGAACAGTATGTTAATCTGCTCTCGGAAATTATTGCCAAACAGGCGATAATCTTAGGGCCAGATATCGCCGTACTAAAAGCTCGGACTATTTCGGGACTTCAAGTGGCTGACGATGGCAAAGTAACAGATTTTTCTGGTGATGCCACAACAGTTATTCAAAAGTTAGTTGATGCTTACGTGGATTTATCTGGACAGATTGTCAAGAATGCTCTGGGTTCGGTCTTTGCTAGATATCCGGATATTAAAACTTAATATTTTTTTACTAATAAACTACCAAATTTATGGAGGCAACTTTGAGAAATATTATCTTAATGATCGGTTGGCCAGTATTGGTTTTAGGCAGCATTATTTTGTATTTGAAAGGGCGATCGGTTTATAACATGGTCAAGGGCTCACTGGTAGGCCGGGTTACCCGAGCACTGGTTATCTCTATGCTGGTAGGTATGTATAGCTTAGGCATTGTCGCCACAGCCTATATGTATGCTGATGAGCAAGGCGTTTGGACAGTTCTGCCGGTTTTCTTAGTCTGGTTTGTAACTTTTATCTGGACCTTGAAAGTATTAAGCAAAGCCCAGAAAGAGGCTAAACAGCTAATTCGACCTAAAGAGTAATATTAAATAAACAATTTTCTCAATGGACAGCCTTTCCTTAATGGCCATGGTCGTTGCAGTAGTGATGGTTTTGATGAGCACTTTTTTTTATTGGCAAAGTCGGGAATCTAGATTACGACTAGAAAAACGCGAACAAGAAATGCAGCGACGAATGTATGAGTTAGCAATCCTTAAGGAATTGGGTGACAGGATCGGTTATTCTTTGAATATTCAACAGATTGTGGATGTGATCACTGGTTCATTGCACCAGTTCATTGAATACAACGCTGTTTCCTACATGCTACTACAGCCCGAGAAAATACTTTTTAAGGTGCACTTGGAAGATTCTGTATCACGAGAGTTTGTCAATGAAGTAAAAGACCGCATGTTAAAATCGCTGTCAGCCTTATTAAACAAGGAATTTACATCAGAACACGTAGAGGAGGTGCTGTCCGGGGCGATAATAATTGAAGATATAGAAACACCGGTTAACTCCTTTTTTAACATTCCCTTGGTGATTGGTGAGAAAGTGGTGGGCGTTTTAACTGTGGCCCATACTCAGCAAGGATTATATAAAGAAGAAGAAACTACCATCCTATACAAAATTACTCAGCAAGCTTCTCAGGCGGTCACTCGTCTCCAAGAAGTAATTCAAACAGAACAACGCAAACTTGATGCGATGGTAAAAAGCATGACCGAAGGCGTGGTCATGACTGATAAAGACTACCGTATCGTCGTGATTAATCCGGCCGCTAAGCAGGTGATCGGTTTAACTGACAAAACAGAAATCACAATTTTTGATTTTATAGATAATTTAGGAGGAGCTTTTGATATCCGAGGCAAGCTTGAGGAGAGCGTTAAACTGGATAAAATTATGGTGGCTGACAATGTGTCAGTGCGAGAGAAATTCTATCAAATCTTTGTTACTCCAGTGAAAAGCCAGATCGGAGTAGATAAGAATGAGGTCCTGGGTGGTGTAGTAATTTTCCACGATATCACCAAAGAAAAGCAGGTTGAAAAAATGAGAGAAGACTTCACTTCCATGATGGTTCACGAACTTCGCTCGCCATTGGACGGCATTCGCATGATGTCTGAGCTGATGCAAAAAAATAAAGAGAGCCGATCACCCAAAAACCTAAAAGATAATATTCATCTGATCCACCAAAGCTCCTCAACCATGCTGGGCTTGGTTAATGATTTACTTGACGCAGCTAAGCTAGAGTCAGGTAAATTTGAAATCCATCCAGAGCCGACCAATATGACTGAATTAATCAATGACCTGGTCAAGTTTTACCACCCGACTGCTATAGGAAAGAAGATTGAACTTAAAGCAGTCTTTGGCGGACAGGTTGATCAAGAGATTGAAATTGATTCAATTCGGATTACTCAAGTTCTTAATAATTTAATGTCTAATGCACTTAAATTTACTTTGAGTGGTGGACAGGTTTTGGTGCAGTGCTTTAGACACGATAAAGACAATTCAGTTAACCAAGAAGCTGATCTGGCAGGAATTAAGTGGTTGGTAAAAAAAACAGAACCAGAGCTTATTGGTCTGCCTGATTCTATTATTGTAGCGGTTACCGACTCAGGAGAGGGTATCAGCTCAGAAAATATTACCCGGTTGTTTAATAAATTCATCCAATTCCAGGTCACTAAAAAAGACCGGCAACAAAAAGGCACGGGCTTAGGGTTAGTGATCGCCAAGGGTATTGTTGGTGCTCATGAGGGGAAAATCGGCGTAGTTTCGGAAGAAGGCAAAGGCACCACCTTTTTTTTCACCCTACCTATTCAAAAAGCCGTAAGTTCGTTATAATCGGGATATTATGGTGCTTAAACAACTAAGAAAAAATAAGTCACTTGTGCTGATAGTAGAGGATGAAGTAGCTATGCTAAAAGCAATAGCTAATGCTTTATCTGAGGTAGGTTTTGAAGTTTTAGAAGCTCAGGATGGCGAGCAAGGTTTAGCTTTGGCTGTGGAAAAACACCCTGACTTGATTTTACTTGATTTGGTAATGCCCAAAATGGATGGCCTAACCATGCTTAAACAATTACGCCAAGACAAATGGGGCAAGATAGTAAAAGTAATACTACTGACCCACATGTCAGAAACGGATAGAGTGGCCGAAGCCCTGTCATACGGCGCATTTCAATATCTGTATAAGCCTGACTGGGATTTGGGCGATGTGGTTGAACAGGTCCGTAAAGCTTTAAAATAGTTAAGCCTGACAATTTTACTTCATTGGTGGTTTTTTTGTACAAAAAGAAATATTGTCAAAATTAAAAAGCCCTCTCTGTAAAACAGATCAGGCTCGAGGTTAGAGATAGTCTAGCCAGTAGTACGCTATCAAGCTGACAGCAGCACCCAGGATCATCCCAGCTAATACCTGGGGGTAGGTGTGACCAATCAGTGTGCGCAGGGTTTTGGGCTTTGGACTATCGTTGAATAGATGGCTCCATATTTCCGCTAGCTCGTTAAGCCTTTGAGCATGCAGTCCGGCGGCCCTTCGAACACCTGTGGCTTCATGGATGACAAGGATGCCGAAGACGGCTGCTAAAGCGAACAAGGTACTGTCCCAACCATTCACTAAGCCGATAGCTATGGCAAGGGAAGTGACAAAAGCTGAATGTGATGACGGCATTCCACCGGCTTCGAAAAACTTGGACCAGTCCCAGCGTCGTTCAGTAAAGAAAACGACAATGACCTTAATGACCTGGGCCAGGATGTCGGCTGCAACTGCGACCCAGAGGATCCTGTTCTCAAACAGTTCGATCATTGCCCCCCCTTCAACGACTTGTTTTCAACCATGGTCACCTGAGAACATCCAGACTAATGAGTAGCTATAGTTAAAGAGCTTAGAGCCTCATCCTAGCACTACTCTGGACTATGTCAATTGCTTTTTTTCAACAAATAATGCATAAATAAACCATATCAACGGCTAACCTTAAGACTTATGACAAGTCAAAAATATTTACATTCATTCATCTTATTACAAGAGGGGGGCACCAATCTTTTATTTGATCCGGGCAAATATTGCTTTATTGAGAATCAAATCAAACCCAGCGATATTGGCCAAGTTGATATTATTGTTCTAACTCATCAGCATGCGGACCATTATTGGCCGGAAGCTTTGCATGAGTTGGTGGCTATGCATCAGCCACGGATTATTTGCTCTGAAGAGATTGGCGAGTTGCTCAAGGAGGAGGATTTGGAGCATGAAGTTATCCGAAATGAAGAAGTAAAAGAAATTGGCGACTTTACCATCCAAGCTTTTGAAGCAGAGCATGGACCGATTCCGGTGCCTATCTGTCATAATTTTGCTTTCTTGATAAATGGTAAATTTTTACATCCTGGTGATTCTTATTCGGTGCGCGGAGTTGATAAGTGTGAAGTGTTGGCCTTACCGATCGCCGCGCCTTGGTCCAAGCTAGTCGAGCCGATCGAATGGGTAAAAAGATTACGACCGGACAAGGTGATTCCAATCCACGATGCCTATTTAAAAGACTATAGCCGGCAAGGCACATTTTATAAATTAGCCGGCCAGGTTTTTGAACAAGAAAAGATCGATTTTCAACCGCTGGAGCTAGGAGATAAGCTGGATGTCTAGGAAGAAAAGCAGAAATATACCCAAAACACATTTACTGACCGAAGAAGACATCCCGCTTTATGATATCCAAAATATCTATACCGCCTGTACGATCTGGTACGAGAGCGGGATGAAAGACATTGTTGCTACCTATGATTTAACTGTGCGGGAACTACCTAAGAATCGAAATTTCATGATCGCTGGTGGATTAGAGGAAGTAGTTGAGGGTATTAGAAAGAAAGAATACACAGCAGCAGACATCCGGAATTTAAAAAAAGCCAAATTGATAACATCTAGCTTTGGTAAGTATCTGGCAAAATATAAATTTACAGGGAACATTCATGCTTTGCCAGAAGGGACAATATTTTTTCCTGGTGAACCAGTTATTCGAGTGACTGCCCCGATCATTGAGGGTAACTTGATGACTATGTTTTTGATGGGGTCAGTATTGAGTCATACTATTTATCTTTCCAAAATGGTCCGTGTTGTACTGGCAGCTGCTGGCAAAGGAACAATCATTGGCGGAGGCCTGAGGGCGCATTCATTTGAAGCCGGCATGAAGTCAGTGCGGGCTGGTTGGATTTTGTCTGGAGCTTGCGGTATGCCCTCGGCCAATGTTAAATACCGATTACCTGATTCTGGAATTTCCGTGAATTTGTATCACGCGGTGATCAAGTCTTTTCCATCTGAGATCGAAGCTATCCGAGCCAGCACGAAAATATTCCCCAATCGTGTCCGGCCCATGGTGGACACTTATGATTTTACCCAGGGCGTAAAAAATGTTATTACTGTTGCCCAAGAGTTAAAAAAGAAAGATCAAAAAATTGCCGGCATTACCATAGATAGCGGTGATCTTCACAAGCGGGCGGTCCAGGCGCGGAAAATGTTTGACCGAGCCGATTTTCCAGATATTAAAATCACTCTGGCCAGCAATCTAGACGAGTGGAAAATTGCTGAATTGATCAAGCAAAAAACTCCGGTAGATACTTTCCTGGTTCAAACTGAGATAAATACCATAGCTGATGATCCGCGGTTGGAAATTGTTTACAAACTAGCTGAAATGCGTGACGGAAAAAAGATCACGCAGACTGCCAAATTTTCTCCTGGCAAGCAAAGTTATCCTGGACGTAAGCAGGTTTACCGCCGCTTTAAAGGCAAGAAAATATCAGCTGACATAATTGGTTTAGAAAAAGAAAAACTAGGTCAGCCATTGCTAATACCAATCATAAAAAAAGGTAAGATTGTTTATCGTTTACCGGAATTATCAACTATCCAAAACTATTCTAAACAGCAGCTTGATTTGTTACCTGGTCAATTCAAATCGATCCATAAAGTTTATAAATATCCAGTGAAGATTAGTCCGAAGCTAAAACTGCTGCTTAATAAAGTAAAAAAAGAACATAAATAAGGTATTGCCTAATAATTTCTATCGGACAATCGCCCAAGATGATCCCCGATCAGGTCGGGGATTGGGCTGTGCGGGTAGGGGGGTATAATAATATTTTTCGTTTATTTTCGCGCGGACGAAGATTTAATCTTCGTTGTGTTAAAAGAGGGGCTTGAATTAGGAGATGAGCTGGAAGTCTGATAATTATTGATGCAAACATAAATTTGCGGTTACGAGCTAGAAAATAAAAAAGCAAAAGTATTAGTTCACGTTCGCGTCCACTTGACAGTCTGGCTAGTGTGTCGTAAAAAACACAAGTAGTTTCGGTTGCCTAAACAGTAGTTGATATGGGCTCCTTAACAGGGAGGTTTAAATATGACCGAAGCAGGCGGCGGTAAATCAATGACGTCGGTAGTGACGAATTCAGGGTTAGCTGGCGGGATGACCACTGAAGTAGGTAGGGTGTTTCACTATTTCTCGCGTCTGCAGGTGGGAGCAGTAAATGTCCATCCTGGATGTACTATCAAGAAAGGGGATACTCTCGAGCTCACCAAGCCTAGCGGTACGACCTTCAGGATTCAGGTGACTTCAATGGAGCGTTCGCACGAGCCGGTGACCGAGGCGACGGGCCAGATCGGCGTAGGTATCTGGGTCGGACAATGGGTCAGAAGGCATTCTCCGGTACTTCTCGTCACTCCCGAAAAAGAGTAGGAACACTCTCGTACATTACTTGAGGCTGTCACGACCATGTGGCGGCCTTTGTCTATACAAAAAAAGGAAGCGGGCGACCAAATGCGATTTGCAATGGCCGCCCACGAGGGTTGGCAGTGTTGTTACACTACCGGAGCGTGACTTCTCATTATCACGGAGTCCTGGTCGTCAAGTGGACGTCTACCAGTTCTCGTAATTCCGAGAAATCCGCTCTTCGTGTCTCTTCATAGCTCCACACTCCTTGGTTCCGCCTCAGCCCACAAAGGGGCTTTAGCTCATGGCTTGGGAACTATCGGCCCTCACTCGTCAAGGACCACTACACTATGCGCTGTTGCGCCGCCAGTACAAAAGCGACTCAAGAACGCAAACTGAATGTTATTAAGAGGAACATTAAATGTCAATAGTAAAAAAAAGGAAAGGACGGCTCAAGCACGAGGCTCAAGCCGCCCGAGTGGTAGCTGTGAGCTACCGACGGTTCGTCCAGTTCGTGAACGAGCGCTTCTTCTTGGCGTTAGCTCGTGTTCTTGAACCGGTCGACCGTTCCGCGTCTTCGAATCATGGCAAAGCTCCTTCTGGAAGCGTCAGCGGTCATCCGCCGACACGATCATCGAGTGAGTGCCACTTCGACCCTGAGTAGCGCGCAAACTTCTTCTCAAGGCTAAATAAATATTATCAAGGCAGATGTATTTGGCAAATATAAAAAAGGTTCAACGTTACAGTATCCTTACCAGCGCAAAAAGATATTAGTACACAGTGACTTTTTTCGTAAGGATGTTATATTTATACAGTAATTCGCATATACAGATAAATATGATCAAAGCATTTATTAGTGATCTGTCCGGAGTACTTCTCTCGATCAAAGACAAGTCATACACCGGAAAATTAAACGCTTTGCATGAGGATTTAATTGCAAAAGGTGACTATGATTTTTGGTTGTTTTTTGTACTTAATGAAGAATTGATTTCTTTCTATAAGAGTATTAATAAAGATATTAATTGCTACCTTTTGACCAGAAAGTACATTCAAGATTACCCACCCTTAGCTGAAAAACTCAAAGGAGTTTTTAAAGAAACTTTCATTGGTGATCGATTAGGTTATAAAAAAGACGATCCGAGGGCCTATCAAGTTATTATTGAGAAAATCAATGTCTCAGCTGAAGAAATTTTATATTTAGATGATAATAGAGACAATCTTGAAGTAGCACAAAAAGTAGGTATAAAAACTATTCAATACAAATTCAATACTCAAGCCATAGAAGAAATAACCAAGACAATTACTTAACTCAAGGACATACCGGTCGGGTGGGGAGTTTCTTATATTTCAAGATTTGTATTATGATGATTATATGAAAAAGAATACTTTAATTATCACCATATTGCTCATTGGCGCTATTGCGTTTTTCTTATACGTATTTTTTACTACAGGAGATGACTCTACTAATACAAATTCGAATAGTATTGCTTCAAATGTGTGCAAACAGGAGTGTGGCAACCTAATATGTGAAACTTTTATAGAAGCACTGTGTGGCAGTGAGTCTGTTGAAAATTGTCCTTCTGATTGTCAGTATCGCTGCAACTGGTCAGATGAATTCTGTGAGGTAGAAAAGTATCATGGTAATGGAGATAGGATAAATAGTGTCCAACATAGAATCGCAGATATGGTTTATAGTGGCTGTGAAAATGATGATGATTGCCCAGATGAACGTAAGTGTACTCAAGTTTCATATACTATTGAGTCAGAATCAGCCTTTCCCTGTGCATACGATATTGAAGATGTGGGTATTGGAAATTCAGATAAAGTAAGGAGCTGCACTGATCCGGTGGCTACTGAAACCAGGACTGGCAATATTTGTATAACCAACCCTAGATAAATAAGCAGACTTTGTATATAATACTCTAATGTCTTTGCTTTGGAATACAATGAAAAAGTACAAAAAGATCCTGGTTGGGGCGCTGGTTTTGGCATCCATTAATCAGGTGTTCTCTTTACTGGACCCGCAGATTTTTCGTATTTTGGTTGATCAATATGCTAGCCAGCCGGACCAGTACACCCAGCCTGAATTTATCCAAGGCGCATTGCTTTGGGTGCTGGCTATTGTGGGTGTGGCTTTTATATCCAGGATAGCGAAAAGTTTTCAGGATTACTTTGTAAACGTGATCAGCCAAAAAGTCAGTACGGATTTATATGCTCGAAGTGTTGACCACGCTTTTTCCTTGCCCTTTGCCGTATTTGAAGATCAGCGTTCAGGCGAGTTGCTGCAAAAAATGCAAAAAGCTAAAACCGACATTGAAAAATTGATTCGGGGTACGGTCAATGTGGTTTTTTTGTCTCTGATCGGTATTATTTTTGTGTTAATTTATTCTTACATGGTTCATTGGCTGGCTGGTGTGGCCTTTACCATGATCATGCCGATCATTGCTATTTCGGTATTGGTCTTGAGCAGAAAGATCAAAGCTGCACAATCAGCTATCGTTCTGGAAACGGCTGATCTATCTGGTTCAACTACCGAGACTTTACGTAATGTTGAGCTGGTTAAAAGTTTAGGGCTAGAGCGGCAAGAAATTGATCGATTAAACAAAGTTAATGACAAAATTCTTGAGCTTGAGCTGAAAAAAGTTCGTTTGGTGCGTACTTTAGGTTTTATCCAGGGGACGCTACTTAATGCTTTGCGTTCGGGGTTAATTTTACTAATGCTTTGGCTGATCGTAAGAGGTGATGTTTCTATGGGTGAGTTTCTAAGTCTGTTTATTTATTCATTTTTTGTGTTTCAGCCTTTGACTGAGCTAGGCACTGTTATTACTGACTGGCAAGAAGCCCGAGCCAGCAGCGAAGAATTGCAAAAGATATTATCCATGCCGCCAGAGCCAAAACCAGCTAATGCTAAGACGATTGAAACGCTTGAAAAAATCTCATTCAACGATGTTGAATTCGGTTACCAGTCTGGTGAAGACATGTCTATTCATCAGGCATCGCTTGAGATTAAAGAAGGGGAGACCGTGGCCTTTGTCGGTCCGTCTGGTTCTGGAAAAACCACCATGATGAAATTAATCTTGGGTCTATATCAACCTCAAGCTGGCCAACTGCTTTTCAATGATATTGAGTCAACTAATATTAATTATCCAGAGTTTCGAAAAAAGATCGGTTTCGTGGGACAAGAAACCCAATTGTTTGCTGGCACGATTCGTGAGAACTTGAAGTTTGTTAAACCCGAAGCTAGTGATGAAGAATGCAAAAGTGTTATGACTTTAGCTTCCGCTGAGTCAGTAATTAATCGCGGTAATAAAGGATTAGACACCAAGATTGGAGAGGGTGGCTTGAAATTATCAGGCGGTGAGCGTCAGCGTTTGGCGATTGCTCGGGCTTTGTTACGAAAACCCGAGCTACTAATTTTTGACGAAGCCACCAGTAGCCTGGATTCAATCACTGAAAAAGCCATCACCCAGACCATTCAAAAGATAGTTCAAGAACAATCAAATATTATTACCTTGCTAATCGCTCATCGCTTGTCGACGATTGCTCATGCTGATCGGATTTATGTGCTGGAGAAAGGCAAGATTATTGAGCAGGGCACACATCAGGAATTATTAAATAGCCAAGGACTGTATACAGCGCTCTGGCGCGAGCAAGGCGCAGCTAAATAAGTACTTGACAGCTCGCCAATACGACATGGAAATAGACACCATGGAGTGTTTACCTGACCATGTCCATTTCACACTATCTGCGCCCCCGAGGCTGGCTCCTGCCAGGGCAATCCAGATCATAAAGAGCGTATCTACTAAAAAAC
>JAZDHT010000044.1:0-2239 GCA_043805615.1 Patescibacteria group bacterium
GGTTATAAATCTATTGCGAACTTCCTCATTTGATATTAAATCAAGTTCACGATGCCTAAGCCTAGTTTCTACATCTTTGACGCCTTGACGCTTATCCGGTAAGGGAACAAGCGCTTTGCTAAGCAAGCTATAATCGGAAAGTATCAAGGTAATTTCGCCTCTATTTGTCTTTTCCAGTTTGCCAGTAATGGAAACTATATCACCAAGGTCAATGAAGCTTTTCCAGTCTTCGTATTTGTTACCGACATCTTTGGCCATAATAGAGAATTGAACATTACCGGTATAATCCATAATATTACCAAAACAGATGCTTCCATGAAGACGAATGGCCACCACCCTGCCCACCAAGGTTATAACTTTGTTGGCTTTATTGACCTGGTCGTAGTCAGCTAGGACTTTTTCAATAAGATGAGTTCTAACATTCTTTACTCTAGCTGGATAAGGTAAAACACCACTTTTGGTAAGCTGTTCCCTTTTGGCTTTTCGATATTTTATTTGATCTAATTCTGACTCAGACATAAGCAATTCAGCTCGAGTTTATCATGTTCAGGCTAGTTTTCGCAAATTTAGCTTATGTCAATAATTTTGACTGTTTGGGATCCCTTGGGCAGGACAATTATTGCTTCTTGGTCTTTCCTCTTGCCGATGAACGCTTGACCGATCGGAGACTCGTTTGAAATCTTTCCATTAGAAGGATCAGCTTCTTTGGAGCCTACGATTGAATACTCCTGAATCTGTCCATCAGGCATGACTACTTTTACCTTTGACCCGACCTCGACAATATCAGTGTTATTGGTCTGCTTGATTATTACTACATTTTTTACAATATTTTCAAGTTCGTTAATTTTGCCTTCTACAAAAGCTTGTTCATTCTTTGCCTCAGTATATTCTGCGTTCTCAGACAAATCTCCTTGTTCTTTGGCTTCTTGAATACGACCAGAAATTTCTTTACGTTTATCAGATTTAAGAAAGGCTAATTCCTCTTTTATCTTTTCTAAACCCTCGGGGGTTAGGTATGTTTGATTAGACATGCAAAAAATTAGTAATAATGCTTTAATGAGCCTTTTGGTGGTAGGCTTTTAAATACCTAGGAAATATACCGTTATTCATGAGACTGTCAATTGTTTTTTCCACAACTAGTCAGAAAAGTATTGGGTTAAACCAGACTTAACTACTGGAAGTGCAGTAGCATGTCCTTCTCCACCCTGTTCGACAATCGCTGTAATAACTATCTCTGGTGAGTCATATGGCGCAAAAGCTGTAAACCATGAATGATATCTATCACTACCTGACACCTGAGCAGTACCTGTTTTTCCAGCAACTGGTACCTGAAAAGTGCTTAAGCTACGACCACTACCCGAAACAACCGCTTCTCTTAAAGCATTTTTTACATAGCCGAGATTTTGAGGGCTAGCAACTTGATCATTTAATATTTCTGAGGAGACTTGATCTATTACCAGTCCATCACTGGATAACCAATTTTTAACTAACCTAGGCTTATACAAAGTTCCGCCATTGGCGATCACCGCAGTGGCATTGGCAATTTGTAAGGGAGTCACCAGAACATCCCCTTGACCGATTGCATAATGATAGGTGTCACCGATATACCATCTTTCGTTCTTGTATTCTTGTTTCCATTCTTTGGTAGGCAAAAAACCTTCTTGTTCATTATTTAGATCAATACCGGTTTTATTTGAAAAACCAAAAGCTCTTGTGTATTTATTCATAACATTAACACCCATACCTTCAAATTCTTCATAACCACCGGCAATAGTATAAAAATAGGTATTGACTGATTCGGCGATCGCCTTGTTCAAGTTCGTCAGTCCATGACCACCAGACTGCCAGTCAGGAAAAAACCACTCATTTATTCTAATACCACCAGTGCTTAAAAATTCTGTTTGAGGCGTAACAATATGTTCCTCAAGTGCGGCTGTAGCAATCACTGGTTTAATGGTAGAGCCGGATGGATATTCTCCAGTGATCACTCGATTAATAAAAGGATGATCCGGATTATCAAAAGTTTCAGTATATTGTTCTGGAGTTAATCCTTTTACAAAATTTTTTGGATTAAAGCTTGGTTCGCTGACCATTGCTAAAATTTCACCGTTTCTGGGATCAAGCGCTACAACCGCTCCTCCTGATGAATTGTTTTGTTCTATTACCTTATTTAAGGCTTGATATAAAGCTTTTTGAAGATCTAAATCAATGGTTGATTGAAGCGTCAAGCCAGATATTG
>JAZDHT010000045.1:0-13995 GCA_043805615.1 Patescibacteria group bacterium
CAACAACTACATTAGTGGCAGGAGAAACATCAAATAGGACTGTGGCACCATTTATAGTATCAAAACCAGTACCCGTAATAGTTACTAGTGTGCCACCAGCCTGAGGTCCCCAAAGAGGATCAATATCAGTAACTGAAATGATGGTACCACTACCTAAATAGGTAAAGGCATCAGATAGGATATCAAATTGACCATCATCATTAGTCACTCTAACATCAACTGAGCCTTCAGTATGAGCAGGCGTGTTAGCTGTAATATGTGTACTATCTACAACAACTACATTAGTGGCAGGAGAAACATCAAATAGGACTGTGGCACCATTTATAGTATCAAAACCAGTACCCGTAATAGTTACTAGTGTGCCACCAGCCTGAGGTCCCCAAAGAGGATCAATACTAGCTACAGTTGGAGGCAACCCATTGTACTTATATGGCACCCCATTGCTTACTCCAAGGCCAGTAGCAACAGTAACTAATACCTCAGCACCAGGAACCCCGGCTGGAGCAGTTGCGACTATAAGAGTATCTGTCCAAGTAGTAAAATTAGTAGTTATACTCCCGAATTTGACTGAGCTTTGTGGGGTAACACTATCGCCAAAATTTTTACCACTAATCTGAACCGGATTACCATGATCTACTGATCCATGATCAGGGTCTAGACTATCAATTTCGGGAGTACCTAAACCATCATACAAATACGGCACTCCATTACTTACTCCAATACTAGTAGCAACAGTAACCAGTACTCCAGTATTAGGAGCTCCGGCCGGAGCATTCACAATAATAAGAGTATCTGTCCACAGAGTCACCTCAGCAACTACGCCGCTAAATTCTACTGAGTTTAGCGGAGAAGAAGCACTATCGCCAAAATTTTTACCAGCAATATTAACCGACTTACCACCATCTGCTGATCCATGATTAGGGTCTAGACTATCAATATGGGGCACTAGCACCTCATCGTATCCAATTGTAACTGAATCTAAAATTGGGCTAGAAAAACCAACAGGATTAGTGCTGCGATAAAAAATTGCTTGTACAAATAAATCCCCAGACCCAACTTGGGTACTAAATTCATTAATATGCTGATCAATCCAACTGGCTGAACTAGACTTAGTCGTAGCATCGTCAGAAAATACCCAATCCCCGGCTAGATTAACATAATACCAAGGGCCATCACCGCTTACATTGCTAATCCGGTAATAAAAATTACCACTAACTGCTGTGGTAGAAAAACTAGTAAGATTAACAAACGGTACAGTCCAAATATTAGATACGGTTTGGCTATTAGCCGCATTACCAAACCATACTGCAGCGCTATAAGGGGCACCACCTTGCCAAAAACCACCAGATAACAAAACTTGCCCATCAGATAGTGTAAGAGCATCGGTTACTATAACACTGGCTGCACTGCCTAAATCTATACCAGTATTTACTTCAAAAAATTCAGTACCATTAACTGATCGCAATAATTTACCACTTGATAGTGGCACCCAAATATTATTTGTATTACCATCTACAAAAGCAAATCTCATGCTGGCATCACCAATATCAGGAATATATATTTTATTAAAAATCTGGGAACCGTCCGTACCACCAACTGCCCCAGATTTCAAAATATACCCCGCATTAGTCATAACATACACATACCCTTGTGCATCTTTTACTAAGCCACGCGCAGCCGTATGGTTAGTGGCGTTGTCATTGACATCAAGTACTGCTGGGATCCAATCCGATGCGTCATCACTATCTTTGTAATATACAAGTGCTTCCCCATCAGTAATATTAGAGCTATTCTTTGAAATTGTAGCGTAAATACGATTATTAACTTGGGTAAAATCATTAACAGATGTGGCATTAGGAATAATAAATGATGAGGAATTTAATAATGAACCATCAGCAGAATAAATCGCCACACTTGTAGCAGAAGGTACCTTTGGTGTTACGCCAGCATACAAACGACCACCAGGGATTCTTTGGATACCAGCATTAACACTGTATGTATCTGGTAATGGTATATACCCTAACTGGGTTAACTCACCTGATACTAATAGAGAATGTACTATAGCCCCAATTTCATCAGCTGGATTTGGGCCTGCTGTTCTGCCTAAACCGAAAACTCTACCATCAACACCGCCAGATTCAGCTAATCGTTTAATACGAATGTCTGATGAAAGTGCAAACGAGGACCAAGTTTGACCATTGTTTGTTGAATACATAATTGTCTTATCTGCATCAACAGCAGCAAGTGTAATACCTAAACTAGGCCAAGAATGCAAATCGGTAGCATTTGCAACTGAGTTAAATTGTGTTGCCCCAGTCTTAACAAACTCTGGATCAATTGTAATATACCCACCAGCTATAGTGACATTGGATGTAGTAGTATATTCATCAGGAAAATTAAAATTAACCGTTAAAGAACTAACGGCTTTAGTACCCCGAAATAAATCTTTAAGATAACCACCGTAATACACTACCCCACCAATCAACGCCACAGCAATAACAGCAACAATTGGAATTGTCCATTTGCGATTGCTAGGATTGAATAGGTTAGTTATTTGTTCGGTAGTAATTTTCATTGTTTATATTTATTTTCGCGTTAGCAATTTTAATTAGTTGATCATTAGTCGATTATTTTCTACCTTAACTGCAGTATCGTCAGTATCGAATGCGCCAGTAGCTGGATTAAATACGCTAGCAGAATAATCGTTCAAAAAATAATCTGGGGCCGTGTTATTCGTACCCTGTAGGTTAATACTGCTACTGACTGAGGCAGCTTTAATCCCCCAAAGTTCCAATAATTTACTTATCTGTTGATTAAATAACACAATTAAAACGACCGCGATAACGGCTATCACGGCTAAGATAGGACGACTAAACTTCTGCCAGGTAATGTTTGGGTTAGGTGTGCCCACCCCCAAATTGACTTGTCTAACCATATATTTATTTTAATCTTTGTTTCAGTTTTCCCCAATAGGATTCTTGAACCTATTATTATATTATATTACATTTTTGGCAATTAGTCAAGATTATTTCATATAGTTAGTTATGAAAGGACTTTTCAACAATATCTGCCCCAATTGTTGACTGATGAGTATATTTTTGGCAAACTGGGAATTACTGCCTCTATATAATAATGAGACAGAGTACTTTTTCGGATTAGGATAATTATGAAGGGAGAAAGGAACAGGGGTTCCCCTCTCTCATTACCCATTCTGCGATATTGGAGGAGACCTTTATGGGTCGAGAGAAAAAAACTTTGAAGAAGAAGCAACCTGGAGGACGTCATGGCCGGAAAGGCCAAGACGATAATACTGGCACTATGGGATTTGAAGAAGGTGTGTCTGTTGATGCACCCCCTACTAACCCAATTTGCCAGGAGTGTCTGGAAAGGGGTTTCGGAACTGGTGGTGGCTGTGACCATCCTCGGACAGTCATGAACCTCATCAACAAAATCACAGGTATTATGGTTCAAATGGGTATCATAAAAGACGGTGAGATGGCTACTTGTGGTAATGGCAAGAAGCGCCCAAGAACATGCTTCGCTAGCTGTAAGTGTCTACCCGAATCACGGCGCAGAGCATTGGTGAACTCAGCTACCTACCAGAGACAGGTAAAAAACACACCGCCGGTTGAAAAACCAGTGTGCGTGATAATGGCTGAGGATGGTAGAAAAAAGCAACGGGATCCACAAACTGTGGATGAACGTGCGCTGGAGTCTACCATTAACGGAGGTGGATATGCCCACAGTTCCGATGTAAATGACTAAATTTGTGCATTCACACTCATCTCTTTTATTCCCCTTATTGAGAACTGAGGGGAATGCGGGTCGGCCTATTCATGGGCCGACCCAGTTTTTTATTCACAGACTCTTAACCAAATTAACTTGACCACTATCCAAGAAAAATGCTATTCTGGCAAGGTAAAATAGCGATGTAATGAAGACATCGTCATCCTGTCTGCCCATGCCAGTTTACCCGTATAGAACTTTGACGGGCAAGGGCTTCGTCCAGAATCGTATAATAAATCTATAAGATTCTGGGTGCATCTGCCAAAGGCAGATTCACCAGAATGACGAAAGGTATAGATAAATATGAAAAAAGACATTCACCCAACTTATTATCCCAAAGCCAAGATTACTTGTGCTTGTGGTAATGTCATTGAGACTGGGTCAACCGTTGAAACAATTTCTACTGAAGTATGCTCAGCATGCCATCCTTTATATACCGGCAAACAAAAGTTTATTGATAAAGCAGGTCGGGTAGAAAAATTCCGGGAGCGTGCCGCTAAAGCTACTGTCAAAAAGGCCCCGGCTAAAAAAACCAAACTCACTAAGTAACATTCTTTTTACCTTCTTCGTCATTTTTAATTGACGAAGTTTTCTTTACTTCGTCATCCTGGCTTCGTCCAGGATCTTATACGATTCTGGATGCGCCCCATAAATACTGGGGCTTACCAGAATGACGCCTTAATGAGGCTCTCATGCTACGTTTTTTGAGCTTCGCAGGATAGTCCCCGCTATTATTTATTTGCGGAAGCCAGGCGTAGCTTCTTCAGAAGCGGAGACTGGTATAATTAAATTATGACTGTTAACATACAAAATCTACAGACAGAATTGGACGATATTATTAATAAATTAGAAAATATCGCCAATTTATCGTCTGAAGAAATCAAAACCTTAGCCAAGCGCAAGGCTTATATCGAAAAAATTATTAATCTATACCAAGAATTACAACGCACCAAAGACCTAATTCAAGAAAATATTCGCATTACTGCTGGCGATGATGATGAATTAGCTCAATTAGCTAAAGATGAATTAATACAATTGGAAGCTAAAAAAACTGAATTGGCCGACCAATTAGAAAATCTAACTAACCCCCAAATTGCTATATTCCAAAAAGATGTCATTTTAGAAATTAGAGCTGGGACTGGCGGGGATGAAGCGGCTATTTTTGCTAACGATCTTTTTCGGATGTACACCCGCTATGCCACAAATAAAGGATGGAAGATAACTATGATTGAGGAAAGTAAATCAGAAGATGGTAGTGGTTATAAAGAAGTTATCGCTGAGATTTCTGGCGAAGATGTTTTTCGCAAACTGCGATTTGAAATGGGGGTACATCGAGTACAGAGAGTTCCCGAGACTGAAGCTAAAGGCCGTATCCATACTTCTGTGGCAACTGTCGCAGTTATGCCTATCGCCGAACCAGTAGACATCATAATCCGGTCAGATGATTTAAAAATTGATGTGTTCCGATCATCTGGTAAAGGCGGCCAATCAGTCAACACAACTGATTCTGCAGTTAGAATTACTCACTTACCTACTGGTATCGTAGCCAGTTGTCAGACGGAAAGATCGCAAACCCAAAATAAAGAAAAAGCAATGGCCGTATTGCGCTCGCGCATTTTGGCGGCAAAAGAGGAAGCTAAAGCCAAAGAACGAACCGAAAATCGCCGAGCCCAAGTCGGTACTGGTGATCGGAGTGAAAAAATCCGTACTTACAATTTTCCCCAAGACCGCATTACGGACCATCGCATCAACCAGAACTGGCACCACATCGATAAAATTATGGATGGCAATCTCGACCCCATTATTGATGCGCTCACCACAGCTGAATCCCAACTACAATAATAATTTCCCTGCTAAGGGGGTCACCGACTCGGCTTCCAACCCAGAGGGCTTCTAGCCCGGAGAGGGAGAGTCTTTGACTCGGAGAGAGGCTAGGCGAAGCCAGGCGTAGCTCGAATAGAGCGAAGACTGGAGGGGATTGTAATAGAATCACTTGGTATTAAGATAATCAGATTTACCAATAAAGAAGTATATGAAAATCTTGCAGGGATATTGGAAAAATTAGAAGCACTCCTCCCCTAACCCCTCCTCCGAGAGGAGGGGAATTAATTAAATCCCGAGATAACCGCGGATGATTTTTTTTACATTGCGCACTGTTTCATCCAAATGACCTTCCCGATTCACTACGCTATAAGCGAAGATTCGCTCTTTTTTCATAGCCTCTTTAGCCAAAGTTAATCTCGCAGAAATCTCATCTACTGTGCCCCCGCGCGCAATCAGGCGCTTTTTTAATACACCAATATTTTCTGGCCGTAAAAAGATTACTAAAGCATCCGGATTGCGTCGTTGAATATTATCGGCTTCGTTGGGGTCAACATCCAAAAGTGGTATCAAACCTTCGTGAGCTGGTTTTCTCATATCCTTCCACTGGGTGCCATAATAATGACCATTAAAATAATTATGTTCAATTAATAAGTCATCTCTAATCATCCCCCGAAAACGGTCTTTGGTAACAAAATGGCGATGCACTCCCCGCTTTTCACCACGACGCGGTGGCCTGGTAGTAGTGGTGATCACTTTACGTAATGGTAAATATTTCATCACCTCCACTTCGACAGTATCTTTGCCTACTGCAGATGGACCAGTGAACACAATCAATTTGTTGACCAATTTATTTTTCATAAATATTTTTATTCTTTTATACCTCATTCGTCATTCCCGCGTAGGCGGGAATCCAGACAGAAAAATTAACAGAAATATTTTCTTTTTTTTGTTTTTGTCTGGATCCTCGATGCCTGCCCGTCCGTAGCTTTAGCGCAGGAGGGTCCAGGATCGTATAAATAAGTATACGATTCTGGAGTCGCCCCATAGGCTCCCCAGAATGACGATGAGAACTTGGTTTGATGTTTTAGAAATGATTTCTAACGGGATAAATACTTAAGAAAATTAGTTAAATCATCTGGCAATGAAACAGTATAACTATGGTGTTTGCCAGTCTTATCATTAAACTCTATTTTATAAGCATGCAGAAATTGGCGGGATAAATTTGGCACAGCTTTCCCATACATTGCATCACCAACTACTGGGTGTTTAATAGTTTTAAAATGAACTCTAATTTGATGAGTACGACCAGTTTCTGGGTGCACCTCAACTAATGTATACCCTGGGAAATATTCTTTGACCTGATAATGACTTTTAGCTATCCTCCCCCCAGACAATGATTCAAATTTACCAGACTTACCCCGTTTAATTGGGAAATCTAAATAAGCTTCTTTGGGTGTCACTTTTCCCACAACCAATGCCAGATAGGTTTTTTTAATTTTCCTATCCTGAAATAATTTGCTCAAGTAATTTTTAGTGGGTTCATCCAGGGCGACCACAACTACCCCTGAAGTATCTTTATCCAATCTATGCACTAAATAAAAATTATGGAATTTAGCTTTGAGCGCGTTAGCCAAAGTCCCGCTTTTATGTGATCCGGCTGGATGCATCACCATCCCGGCTGATTTATTGATTACTGCTAGATGTTTGTTTTGGTAGATAATATCTATGGTCTTGGATTCTGGAATAATTTCAGCACTAGGAATATTAATCGTAACCATAGCCATTTGACCAACTCTGACCAATGTTTTAGGTTGAACTTTTTTGCCATCTAACCAAACTTGGCCGGATTTTATCGCCTGGGCAATAACATTGCGAGAAAATCCAGTAATTTTTTGGGTTAACCATGCATCCAAGCGCTCACCTGCTTCATTGACTTTAACCTTAAACCTAAATTTTTTGATTTTTTGCATAAGTCAATCCAATAAAAATTGCAACAATGCCAATAAAAATCATAATATCAGCAAGATTAAATATAGGCAACCAACTGATCGATATAAAATCACGCACATAACCCAAATTGATCTTATCCCAAAGATTACTAAACCCCCCACTAATAGTTAACAACAAACCCACACTATACCAATTCCATTGTTTAGTGCGCCAAAATAAAATAACTAATAGAATTATTAAACCTATAATAAGCATGACCGCTATTGGCGAAGGCAAGGGAATACTAAAAGCAATACCAGGGTTTTTGTACCAAACTAGCTCAACGGGGCCCCAAGCAAAATCACGATATTCCAACCAACTTAGAGCAGTTTTAACCCATTGATCAATGCTAGTTAACAAAATCACTACCAAAACTAAAGCAGTTAATTTTTGGCTATTACTTTGCTTCATTCACGCGCATTTAACACAAGTCTTGGCTGCGGGATAAGCTTTTAATCTATCTTCAGAGATATATTCGGCACAATTCTCACAAAACCCATACTTGCCTGATTCGATATCAACTAGAGCCGACTTCACTTCTGTAAGAGAATGAACAAATTCATCAGCCACAGCAGTATTCTCTCCCAAAGTAGTAGCCTCGTCACCTGCCTCCTCTGCATCTTCAGCGTCTCCTTTATTGAATTCTTCAAATTTGGGGTGATATTGGTCGGTATTGGCATCATAAACAGCTATTTCTTTTAATTCCTGCTCTATCCGATCCTGTTCTTTTAATAAAGCTGACTTTTGGGATTGAATAAATTCTTCACTATAATGGCTCATGATATTAAATATTAATTAAGTATTTTCTCGATAGCTTCGAGATTTTGGCGAATCCCCATCAAAATTAACCGATCTCCTGCTTGAATTATTGTATCACCCACTGGGTTAATTATCGAACGGCCATCTTGACGGTTAATTACTAGAATAGTCACGCCCGATTTACGATTAGATAAGTAGGTTTCTAAAGGTTGGTCCACTACTTGAGAATTAGAACTGACTGTCATATCAGTAATCTGGATTTCACTGCTCTGAAGATCTAAAACATTATCAACAAAATCAGCTACCCCAGGATGTAGGGCAAAAGTAGCCATGCGAAATGCACTAATTTGATAAGGAGAGACCACCCGATTGGCTCCCACTCGCATAATTTTATCTACAGAACTATCCTGATTAGCCTTGGCCACGATAAACAAATTGCTATTAAGAGTACGAGCAGTAATTGTAACTAAAATATTGTCGCTGTCACGCCCCAATGCTGAAATCAACCCCTTAGCGTTCATAATACCGGCAGACAACAAAACATCTTCACAGGTAGCATCACCAACAACACATAAAACACCCTTGGCTCGGCATTCCTCTGCTATGTCTGGGTCTCTTTCTACTACTAAAACATCCACCTTTGATCGTATAAATTCATCGGTAATCTTGGAACCAACTCGACCGTATCCACAAACTATATAATGATTTAATAGATTATTAATTTTGCTTTGCATTTGTTTAGCTTTATAATTGGCATCAAAACGACTAGCTAGGACATACTCTCCTGTTACTCTAATTACATAGTATAGGGTAACTATACCAAAGACAATTAAAAGCATAGTAAAAATTGTGCCAGCAGTGCTTAATGGATGGATTTCCCTATATCCCACCGTAGCTAATGTAATCACCACCATATATAAAGCTTCCAGAAAGCTCCACCTTTCAATCACCATATACCCAATAACTCCGATTGTCATCAACCCCAACACCAGCCCAACTAAGGAAACAATGTGGCGACGATTAGAGTTAAAATCTTTTTCCATTAACGCTTACCTACTAATTCTTTTTGGGGAGATTCAGGGAGATGATGCACAGCCTCTACTTCGGTTAAATAAGTCATGCGCCCTCTCACTTTCCCGACAATCTTTTTATATTCAGCATAGGCATTGGTGATCATAGTACCACCACGAGCAATCTGATTTTCCAACACAGTTTCCATATCATCCAAAGCTCGATCTAGATCCTCCAAAAATGCCCGCACTTGCTGTTCATCATACGAAGCCATAGTTTTTTTATGTAAATCCAAAAAAGTCAAAATATATGGGATGGCCATACTATATGGAATCAATATAACTGATTGATGATAAGCCTTGGTAAAAGATTCTTTCAAAACAGAATAAACCGCATCCGGTACCATCATTAACGCTCTGTCCCAAGTAATTGGCGGATGAATATATCCCGAAACTTCTTTAACTTTTTTCATTACTTCCGTCTCAACTTTTTTGATCAATCTCTGCCTTGCATCTTCATTAGTTTCTGTAGTTAATTGATTTAATTCTTCTAGGGCCACTACTTTTGAATCCATCGGCACAATTCGGCCATCTGGTAGTTTAAGACCAAACTCCACCGGCTTACCTTCAACTTTATAATCAAACACGATAAGCTCGGGGGGGAATATTTTAAAAATCTCGCGTAAAATATTCTCGCCAGCCATGCCCTTAGATTTTGATCCCTTAAATAAATGTTCAATACTTTTAATTGAATCTTTAATGGCAACATTATATTCTGACTCTTCGCGATTACGCTCTTCTTGGCGTGCTTTAAATTGTTGCAATAAGCTAGTTACGCTTTTCATATCTGTTTGCAAATTCTGACTAGACTCTTGTACTAACCTTTGATCGATCCGTGCTTCTTGAGTGTCCTTGATCAGCATTTCTAATAATTTATGGGCAGTATTGTCAGTCGCTGGCTGTACTTTGCGCGCCAATAACCAAATCACCGTTCCCAACAACGCTAAAGCAACTGAACTAATTATGATTAATGTAATGGTCATCTCTATACTTTAATATTAACCCAATTATAGCCCCAGCCATAATAACCAGACTCCCCCATTGGGCTACGGTAAGATAGCCCCAATAATCACTGTCTATCCGATAAAACTCAATGCCAAATCGTAACAAAGAATAGCCCAGCAGATAAATCAAAAACATTGTGCTGGTTTTAATTTTAAACTGCTGACGACGAACTAACAATAAACCAGCTAATAAAATTCCTAGACCGATGATTTCATATAAAAAAGTCGGGTGGAAAAAACTTTGCGCCTCTAAGCCTATTGGTCGATGTATAACATCCACATACATTTTCCATGGTAAATCGGTTGGGCCACCAAAAGCTTCTTGATTAAAAAAATTCCCCCATCGGCCCAACATCTGGCCCAGAACCACGGCAACAGTCATCTGATCAATAATTTCCCAGAATGGCAGATGTTTTTTTCGGCAAAACCACCATAAAGCTAAGCCTCCCCCTAATAAAGCGCCATGGATACTGAGCCCACCAGTTGTAATATTAAAAATATTTAGCCACTGACCAATAAATTCTGGGAATTTAAGAATAACAAATAATAATCTGGCTCCAATTATTCCCCCTAAAGCAGTTATTGCTACCAGATCAACTATCTGGTGGCGCCAAGAAAATTTTTGAGAGGTTTTTTCTAGCCATAACCAACCAATAAGTACTCCCAGAGCCAAAAACATACCATACCAATGCAATTTTATCCCCTGCCAATCTAGCCATAACGCTGAAATAGTTTTTTCTCCAGAAAAATATGGTGGCAATAAATAAATAATTGCTCCTACAGCGATTAATCCTGCTAAGCTACCCAACCACCAGCTAATACGATTCTTACCCATACTCTTAAAATAACACTTATATCTAGAATCATTATGCAATATAGTAGTTGATAGGCTTCTAGCTTGTAGTCTATAATAACTTTGTTAAAGTAAACTTAATGGTTGATTTTAAAATTATCGCTACGAAACCCAAATATGCAGTACGCATTGGCAAGGTGCTATCTAAGAGCCCAGCTGCTAGTGGGTTCTCTACAGCTTTGGTATACCGCCCCGATCTACCTGAAGAACAAAAGCATGGTAGTATCTATTTTGTGATTGATATTGGTAGTGCCTCTCCTCTTGCCCCCGACATCGCCTACAATTTAATTGATATCATCAAGGAAGAATACTACCGCAATCTAACGTTAGGGCCAGCCCAAAGTTTTGAAACCGCTCTTAAGGCCGCTAACGAAGAATTCACGGCTATTGCCAAAGAGGGCGAGAAAGACTGGATAGGTAAAACTAACATTACTATCGCCGTTATTTCTGGTGATAAATTAATGGCTGTCCATAGGGGCACCAACGAACTGCATCTCTGGCGCAATAGCAAGATGATGCATCTTTCTGCTGATATGTATGTGCCAGGAGAAATGCCTCGTCCAGAAGAAACCCTATCTAATATAATAGAGGGTGATCTGATGGTTGGTGATAAAATTATTGCCAGCACAGCCGAACTTTTATATTATTTTTCTATTGATAAAATCAAACGGATTATCGAAAACCATCCCCCAGCTGAAGCCGCCAGAGAGGTGGCCAGCCAGCTGGAAAAGGATGGCGATGTCAGTAAAACAAATGTGATTATTGCTGAATTTACTGTCCCGGAAATGATTACCGAAGTTGAAGGTGTGCCAGAAGATAACTGGATCGGTACTACTTCTTCCGACTATGGCCGTAAATTTGCCCCTAACAGTTCCAATAATCAAAATAATTATTGGGGTGATACCAAGCCAGACACCCCCTTGCCTGCTACATCAGAGCCTCAATCAGAACTATCTACTAGCATTGATGCGAAAACCAACGAAATGGCCCAAGAGCTGGAACTAACCGACGATGAACCAATGGCGATGGTCAGCCCGCGTCGGTCACCTTTAGGCAAATTAACTCTGCCTAAATTGAATATCAATTATAGCCAGATTAGTCGTAGTCTTACTCAAATTACCAATAAGGCTAAATTGGCTACAAAAAGCCCCCAACTGAAAAAAACTGGCAATTCCGTGGTGCGGTATCTGAAATATGCTTGGTTAGTGATGGTAGCTGTCGTTGATCTGATCTTTACTACTATCAGCTACTGGGTAGAGGAGATCAAAAAACAAAAACATGGCAACCAGATACTACTTATTTCAGTAGCCGCATTAGCTGTAGTGTTAGTTTTTTCTACTATTACATTAGCTAATAAACAAACAGCTAAAATCAGCAAAAAAACTGCGATGGAATCTTTGGATAGTGCTATCCAAAATCGGGATGCTGCCAAAGCCGCTCTTATTTATGAAGATAAAGTCAAAGCCGGTGAATTATTAACATCTGCTTATACTCTAGCTGCAGCCGCCACTACACATGATGCAACTAAAAAAGATGCTCAAGTAATTTTAGCAGACATTGAATCTCAATTGGATGAGATTGGATTTATCAAACGCTACGCTAATCCCAGAGTATTGGTGGACTTTGAAAGTTTGGCTAGTCAGCTAGAAACATCAAGCAGTAAAACTAATGCTAAGGTGACTATCGGTAATTTCTTTGCTATCGGCGACGATATTTATTCCTATGACACAGACCACAATAAAGTTTACAAATACAATTACAGCAAAAACGAAGCCGGAATTATTAACTCGCTGGTTAGCAATGAGAAAAAAATCAAATTAGCTAGCACTACAGATAACAGCATTACCATCTACACTACCCCACCCAGTGTTTATTCTTTGGACTTATCGGATAACCGGATGAGCGCAAGTAATCTTGATACTGGCACATGGAACAATGCAGTTGATTTAATCGCTTACACTAGTAAGCTTTACTTTTTAGACCCAGACAATAATCAGATTTGGAAGTATCAGCGCACATCTGACGGATATACCAAAATTGCACCGTTCTTTGAAGATAATACCGCGGTTAGTTTAGCTGGGGCAACTGCTTTTGCTATTGATGGAGATCTGTATATATTGATGAATGGTATAGTCAACAAATACATTTTGGGACAAAAAACTGAGTTTAATTTATCGGGTATCCCCGAACATACCGGTGCGTTAGGTAACATCAAAGATATTTATGCTAGCCTAGATACTAATGGGCTGTTTGTACTTGACCCTGATAATTCTCGCGTCGTTGCTTTTAATAAGGATGGAAACTACCGTAAACAATATGTGTTTACTGGCATTACTAATCCCACCAGTATTTTCGTCAACGAAAAAGTAGGTTCTCTCTGGGTACAATCCAACACCCAAATCTACCAACTCGACCTATAGCCCCACTAAAACCCATAATTTTATCCCCCCGAGTGTAATCGAGGGGCTACATTATTTCCCACTATTGTCATTCCCGCGCAGGCGGCTTCCGGCTCTGGACCTCTGGTTCGGAGAACCTCCGGTTCGGAGAAGAGCTACCAGCTCGGAGAGGAATCCAGAAACATAGAATAAACATGAACAAAATCTATCCCCACCGTCATTCTGGCAAATTTGTCTCAAGACAAATGCGTCCAGAATCGTATAACCGACAATGTATTCCTTGTATTGTCTCCGCCAGTTGGCGGGACTAG
>JAZDHT010000046.1:0-5274 GCA_043805615.1 Patescibacteria group bacterium
GTGGGGGACTTTAATAAAAGTGGTAAGATTGACGGGGTTGATTATGTTATTTGGTTAACTAATTTTGGAAAATGATTATGAACAAAAATATTTTGTTATCAATCATATTCTTATTTATCTTCAGCCTTTTTGTTGTCGCTAAACCCGCTATTGCCGCGGTGGGAGTTTCTTGCCAGTCTTTAACTATCTCCCCGCAGAAAACGGCTTATGCTCCAAGAGAAACAATTAATGTGGAAGTAATAGGGGCAGGGGCAGTAAAAGTAGTAAATGTCTATTATGTAAAAACAAACCCCGATTTGACTTCAACTAATCCTTTGTTTTGGAGATGGGATAATGTAAACGGATCGTATGATTCCGTGAGTAAATCCTGGAAAGGTACGATAACACTCCCTCAACAAGATGGTGAATACATAATCACCGCCAATATTACCGATACAAATGGGCAGATTTGTTCGGGTAATCCCGGATATGTTTGTCCCGGATGTATTAAAGGCACTGAGGCAAAGACTGACGCATCAGGTAACGTTATTGAAGTTGGTAAATATTCATGTCAGGGTTGTCACAAAGTTGTCGTTGTTGACAGTAACTATGGAAGAACAAGTGGATATAACATGAAAAAATACTGGAATATGTCCCCGGGGTATTCCTGGAATTATGAAGGAGAAAACGCCAACCTAGGAAACAAAAATTCCTTTAATACCAGATTTGCTATCGAAGAAAAAGTCAGTGCTTGTGGACACACCATCCTTCCTTGGAGATTCACTAAAAGCAACTCTTTTGGATATTGGTGGCCCAAATCACCCACAGATCCTGGGTTGTCCAATCTCCGTTTTATGCTAACCTATTTCCAAGTAGGTGAACCATGGAATCAAAACAGTTTTGGCGCTCTATATCACAAAGTATATCAATTCCCCTCCTCAGCTACAAATCCAATTCGCGAACTTGGTTCTATCTGTCCTACTTGTCGGGTTAATCTTCGTATGTTTGATTACCAAAGTTATGGCTATAATTATTTTGCTCCATATCTTTATGCCCCCAACATTTTTGTTCCTGCCAATTATGATTTTGAGCGTATCGGCGCAAATTACGACTCAAGAAATGAAGGGGCTTGTTCTACCAATTATTCACCCACCAATCACAACCACTATTGGCATATCACCTATCTCCCAGATTCTGTCGATACTCCAGCATATAAAGGGCCAGCTCTTCGAGTTATGCAGGTGGAAGCGGGATTGATACCTGGATCCAAAAAACCACAAGAGGGATTTAGTTGGGTTACCAGAGAAGATTGGTACCTAGCCGAAAATATTGGCATTGTCCAAATTGATGAATATGGTATGTGGTGTAAAGACCACATTGCGGATGGCCTGTGTTTAAGAACGGACAAAAAGCCATACGAACTTGATAACTCCCTTACTCAACCTGGAGTTCAAATCAAACTCACCTCTTATTACACTGGAGGTCCGCTACAAATCACTGTAACTCCAACTCAGGTTGAACAAACGGGAAACTACACCCTCCACGTCAACAACAACTACACTGGATACTTAGAAGTGAAAGGTTGCATTTCGGAAAGTTCTTGTATCCCAACTCAACCTTTTAAGTGGAAGGATTGTAATGGAATGCCCATTTGGGTTGAAAATGGGATTGCTAATGCTAACTTATCTCAGTGTACCAACTTACCGGTTGGCCTGTACCACAACTATTTCCGGCCATGGATAGACACAACACCGGCAGACACAACGGGCGAAACTCGCCTAACTACTACCGAACTTCCTTGGAGTAATGAAGTGTTGATTCGTGTTGGACCCACCCCCACCCCCCTCCCCGGCAACCTCAATGGTGATGCCAATGGGGATACTAAAGTAGACGGGGTTGATTCTGTTATCTGGTTAAATCACTACGGCCAAACTATCAGCGGCGGGGTGGCTGTAGGGGACTTTAATAAAAGCGGTAAGATTGACGGAGTTGATTATGTTATTTGGTTAAATAATTTTGGAAAGTAAAGTGTGCTTGACACTGATTTATTATTCAGTCATAGTTAAAGTACTTTTAAATTAACTTTATGGTAAATAAAAAAAACAGCAGTGATCATTCTCCACGTTTTACCATGGAAAAAGTGATCCCGCAGAGTTGGAAGGAAAAGGCGAAACAATGGTTAAAAAATCCGCAAACAAGAGGTTTATTAACTGTGGCTTTTTTGTTTTTTTCTACAATAATAGTAGTGTTGATGGTTCAAGGAACATACCGGTTTTTTTCTAAAGCAGCGCCAGATAAGGTTGGCTTGAGTTTTGTGCCGCAAACAGCGTCAGTGACGCCAACCGGGCCGCAACAACTAAAGCTCTGGTTAACGCCAACTAAAGCACTCGGTTTTATTAACGTGGAAGTTAATTTTGATAAGACACTACTTAAGCTAAATCAAGCAGTATCAATTTTAGATACGAAATATAGTCAGGTAATAAAATTATCGACTCCGGATGAGGCAAATGCTGATGGGAAAATTATTATAACTCTTGGTTTGGACCCAAATCAACTTAATGCGGTGACGGCCCAAGCCTTTGCCTTGGCGAATTTATCATTTATTGCCAATACGGCCAACCCGAATTTGACCAGCAATGTGACTTTTAACACCACCAATGCGCAATTAGTGGCGACTGATACAGCTGTTTTGACACCAACTGCTATCAACGCAATACTAAGTATCAATGTGACTACGGGAGCAAAGCTTTATTTCAGCGCGCCGGTGCCGGCTAATCCGCAAACAATACAGCAAAATTTTATAATTAATGTTTTAGCTGATACGGCTAATCAGGATGTGATTGGGGTAGATGCCAAGATTACTTTTGACAAAAAAAAATTGCAAATTGTTAAGATTGATGCGGTAGCTAACAATGGTTTTAAATCTTATCCGGTAAAGGTTTTTGATAATGCAACCGGGGTGGTGCAGATATCAGCTAATATTGGGTCTGGGTCCGGATCGCTGGCAGTAAAGGGAAACAATATTGCCGTGGTTACTTTAACAGTTAAACCTATATTGGCTGGGGATGCGACTTTGAGTTATGTTTTTACTGCCGGTGATAGAAATGACAGTAATATTGTTTTAAAGCTGACTGATCCAACTCAAGATCCGGTAGATATTTTAGCAGCAGTAGAAAGCGCGACGATTAATGTACAGAATTTGGCCAGTCCATCGCCTTCACCATCGCCCTCACCTTCACCTGGTGTTTCGCCATCGCCATCGCCTCAAGCAATAACAGTGAAGTTTGGATTACAAGGTAAATCAAGAAGTGGTGTTAACCGGACAAAAAGTCTAACCCTAAGTTACTTGCCTGTAGGGAAGACTAATTCAATTGAGGTTTATTTAACCACAAATGCTAGCGGAGAAACCGTGCTTAACTTACTTCCGGGAAAATACAAATTTTTAGTTAAAATTCCCGGCTATTTGGCTAGAAGATTTGGAAGTAATGCGTTGCCAGTGGTGATTAATCCCGGAGATTCTTATTTGGATTTAAGTTCTTCGTTAATATTAGGCGGTGATTTGAATAATGATAAGGTGATTAATGAGGTTGATTACGCACTCGGATTTTTGCCAAAATTCGGGACAACAGATGCTACGGCTGATTTTGATGCCAGCGGTAAGGTAAATAACTTGGACTTTTCTATCATGCGTTTAAACTGGAATTTGGTTAGTGACAAATTTTAAGTAATTTATTTTGCGTTTAATATTAAGAGTTTTTCTGCTTGAATTATTAATTTTTGGAGTAACAATTACTTCTGTTTTTTCAGCCAGCCCTAGTTTACTTTTTTCTCCGGCTGATAAGACAGTGATGCAAAACGAACAGTTTAATATAGACATATTGGTTGATACAGCCGGAATTGATGTTGCCGGTGCCGGAGCAATAATTAAATTTGACAACAGCCAGTTAGCTATCGTTCAGATTGATCCGGGTATAATCTTTGCCGATTATCCGGCATTAACGATTGATAATGAAAATGGTCGGGCGACGATTTCGGCGATCAGCGGGTCAATAAATGATTTATTTAATGGACAAGGGGTGGTGGCAACAATTAAATTCCAGGCTAAAACAATTGGCCAGGCGAAAGTGGATTTTATCTTTGAACCAGGGAGTACAACAGATTCCAATATTGCCGTGACTTTTGGCAATGGCGATGTTTTAGCTGCAGTGAATGAGTTAAAACTGAATATTATCCAGGCTAATGATGGCAGTCAAGATGATCAACAGACAACGGTTGTTGATAATCAACCAATTAAAGCAGAAATAAAGGGGATTAAAGGTTGGATAAATAATATTTTTCGATCACTAAATTTACCGGAACCATTTATAGTAGATGATGGAATTGATGAGAGTAGGATTATGGCAGCTAGCCTTGATCCAAATCAATCGATAACCAGACAAGCGCCAATTACTGATCCAAATCAGAGCCAGCAGGAATCAGTGAATACATATTATGCATCGGTAGCGAGCAAGCCAACGATAATAGATTGGTTGAAGATGCCGGAAGTGTACTTATCTTTATTGTTCGTAATTGTGACGATTTTGGGTTATATTTATTGGAAGCGTTACCGCTCGGGAAAAACAGAATTACAAGCTTGAGTTTGACTAATTTCCCAGAGTAAGGTTAGCGACGGCGGTGATGAGGGTGGGGTCGTTGAAGTACTCTAAAAGCTGCTGGCGCCAGTTGGGTTGGTTAATATCGACATCGGGGTTGACGCCTTGGCCGTCGATTGGTTGATTATCTTCACGCAAGGTTAGATGGTGGACTAAAAAAACAGAGTAGGTTTGTTTTTCGTTCAGCTGATGTTCTAAACTAAAAACTTTTTCAACAGTGCCCCAGCCTTTAGTAGTCGTGCCGACTAAAACACCAACATGGTATTTTTTCAAAACTGAAGCCATAACTTCAGCCGAAGACTGGGTCTGGTCATTAATTAAAACCACGACTTTTTTAAACTTTACCAGTTCCGGGAGCCAGCCGGTTTTGGTTTTGAAATCTTCTTTTTCACCCTGCTGTAAAAATTGATAAGCATATTGGTCCTCTCCGATGAACGGGCCTAAAAAGTAAGGTAGGCCGTCAATGGCGCCGCCGATATTGTCTTGCAAATCCAGAATTAAGGTGTTTAAGTTAGGATATTGGTTGCTGGCGTTAACCGCGGCAGTGAGTTCCTGGATAGTAGTGGGGGAGAATTTTTGAATGGCAATATAGTAGATTTTGTCAGTCAGAGCTTCGTAGGGCAGAGTCGGGTCAGCGCCGGTT
>JAZDHT010000047.1:0-7814 GCA_043805615.1 Patescibacteria group bacterium
ATCACATGAATTGGAAAAAGAAGAATATGCCAAGGCAATTGAACAGCAACCAGAACCAAATGCCTATCCAGGGATTGTACAAGTTCTCAAAAAAGCAAAAGATAATGGTAAGCAAATAGTTGTTTTAAGTGGTGACCCAACAGATCATGTTCAAAAAGAAATTAAAAGATACGGACTGGAAGGAGTGTTCAAGGATGTATATACCTTTGTTCATGACAAGTCTTCAGTAATCAAAGAAGTAGTTGATAAATACAATTTCAACCCGGAAGAATCAATTTTTATTGGTGATACAACTCATGAAGTAGAATCAGGAAAATGTGCTAATATGAAAACAGCTGCTGTAATTTGGGGAATTCATACTGAAAATAAGCTGAAAACAGCTCAACCTGACTATATCATTCACAATATCAAAGAATTAGATACTATTATCAATGGCAATTAACAAAAAAAAATACTCCCATCAAAAAGGATTTACATTATTAGAGCTTCTAGTAGTGATTGCTATCATCGGCCTACTTTCTTCTATTGCTGTCGTTGCGCTACAAAATGTCCGAGCTGAAGCGCGGGATACTAAAAGACTAGCGGATGTAAGGCAAATTTTGTTGGCTCTAGAAATATATCATGAACAATTTGGTGAATACCCGGTCCATGGCTTTCAATTCAATTGTGGAGTCCCGGGCCACGGTTTTTCCCCAGGAGGATATAACTATATACCAGGATTGGTGACTGAAAATATTATGCCTACACTACCGGTCGATCCACTATATAACGATGCGATTCCCCATGAGTATTGTTATTCTTATTTTCTATATCATGATCCGGGCGCTTATAATTGCGATACCTCACGGGGTAGATTTTTTGTCTTATATATCAAAGATCTTGAAACATGGGATGGTCCGGGGCAACACCCTAGCAGTCCGGGTTGGACTTGTGGTGATTATGATTGGGTGGCGCCCTACGATTGGGCTACGGGAGGATGGGAAAATTAGTAACTTGCTATTTGTTATCTAGATCTCACCTGCGATTTAGACGCCCACTTCACCAAAGCAAAAGCAAGGTAAGGGGGGGTTGGTACTTGACATTTTTGCATATGTACGCTACAATGGATCGTTAAAATAATATGATATGAAAAAGATTATTATTTCACTGCTTATATTGATTTTTGGGGGTGTCTATGTGCCTACGGCTTTTACTTATCAGAATAGTATATCAGGAAATGATATAGTATTTTTTGATGCTATAGATCCCAAAACCAGTCAACCAATCGGCGGTTATACTACTGCTGATCAATTTTATACTGATGCTAAGTCTAACCAAGCCCCCAGCGACCCTATTGAGGATACTCCCTTTGTAATTCCCAACAACTGTACTAGACTGCAGCACAGTGGTGATCCAACAAATAGACTAGATATTGTGTTTGTGCCAGTCCATCAGTACGGAGAGGTTGGGTCGGATAGTAAATTTGCTCAAGACGTAAGCATATTTATTCAAGAGTTTAAAGATTTTCCCCAGATGTCAGACAATATGGATAAGATGAATTTTTATCGGATTGATAGTTTAAATTTTAGTGATGGTTGTATGGCATATCAGCAAAATCCAGTTTGTGACAGAGATATGATTATAGATATAGTTTCTCAATGTCCAGGTTTTAATTTAGATAACAATGATCAGATTGTAATTTTATTTGATCAGGAAACCGTACCCGTCAGCTATTCGCGAGCTGAGCCAGATTACAATATGGCTTATTTGCAATCTAGTGCTCCATATTTGATGATGCATGAGTTTGGTCATAGTTTTGCCGGTCTGGGTGATGAATATAATTCTGGTTATCCAGCTAGTGTTGATCCCTGGTTTCCTAATTGTGCCAGTGAGACACCTGGCTTTACTTGTGATGACAAATGGGGAAGCCAAATGGATAGCACGGTAGGTTGTTACGAAGTTTGTGGGGCTACCAATTGGTATAGACCTACTTTTAGTGACAGTGTAATGAAAAATGTTTTTCTGGATCATTTTTGTCCAATTAGTACAGAAGTAGTCGATAGATTACTAAGTATTTACAGAGACCAGAAGCCCATGCCTGTATCAATAGAATTTTCAGCGCCAAATCACATAATAAGATAAAATATAGTTTTAAAAAACACCCCTCGGCTATGGTCGGGGTGTTTTTAATTTTATTCTTAAAAGATGCTATAATACCTATATATAGCACAACTCCTAAACAATATATGTATGCCTAAAGAAAAAAAGGAAACAACCACGAAAGCCCGCAGTAAAGTGCTAGTGTCTCAGAAAATCATTGTTTCTTTTTTAGTGGTCAGCTCTCTGGCAGTATTGCTTGGTATAGGCAGTAGCATAGTGCAAATGGTTGCTTCGCCTAAGCTGATGGTACAAAGAGAACCAGGTGGAGGAGGCGGTGGTATTTATGTACCTCCAACATCTTGCGGTGACACCACCTGTAATGGCACCGAAGACTGCTCCACTTGTCCAGCAGACTGTGGAGATTGTCTTGATCCCAGTTTAGCTCTATGGCTTCCTCTAAATAATGATACCAATGATGCTTCTTTCTATGAACATCCTATCTACTGTAGCTCCCAAACCTGTCCTAGTCCAACTAGTGGACCTAAACCAGATCAAGGAGCCTACGATTTTGACGGAACAGATGATTATCTAGTGATATCCGACGCAGATATTCTAGATGTAGACTCAGTCACTCTAGCTGCCTGGATCAAATCAGATGTATCAGGTCAACAGTATTCTAGAATATTAGCTAAAGAATATGGTAGCACAGAACCAATTGCCATCTATATTATGCTTTTGGGCAGTGACAATAAAATAGGCTTTCATGTAGGAGTTGACGGTACCAGAGAAAGATTAACCAGTGATACAGTAATTCCTACTAACCAATGGATCCATGTAGTGGCTACCTATGATGGAACAGGGATGAAAATATATCTCAACGGCCAGTTAACTGATAGTGATCTTGCTTCTAGTCCCGGACCCATTCAGGATAACGATTTAGCTATCTTAGTATCAAATAGTCAATTCTTTGCCCCTCGTTTCTTTGATGGTAGCTTAAGTGATCTAAGAATATACAACAGAGCTTTAAACTTAACTGAAGTACAAGAACTTTACGGGGAAGAAATAAGTTGTATTGATGAAGATGAAGATGGATACAGTCCTACCGGAGGTGATTGTGGCCCCATAGATTGTAATGATGATGATCAGTACATAAATCCAGGAGTTTCTGAAATTTGCTACAATGGCGTTGATGATAATTGTAATGGTATACAAAATGAAAACTGTGGAGGTACATACTGCACTCATGGGCAGGTGACTAGTCAGTGTCTTTGTGGAGAAGATACAGTAAATACTGGTTATTGCTGTGCAGGAATTATTAAAGATCATGAATGTTTATCAGAGGGAAATGAGAAAATAGTTATGTTAACCCATTCTACCGGATTAAATTTATATGAAGCTATTATTGATGAGGACGTACTAACAGAGCGATTTAATTTACTTTATGGCACTGATTATGTTATTGAAAGAATCGAATATCCACATATATATGGGCGTCCATCTGAAGAAATAACCACGAATAATATGCCTTGGCATTATTTTAGACGTTGGATAGAAGGTGAATATGGCGTTTATGATGAGACTTTAAATGAGTTGGCGACTGAATATGATGTAGTAATGTTTAAACAGTGTTATCCCAGTTCAGATATCTATATGGAAAGCGTTACGGAGGAATATCCAAATAGTGATGATAGAACAGTTGGTAATTATAAAATTATCTATAATTATTTAAAAGGAGTACTTGATTCTCATCCTGACACAGAGTTTGTGGCCTGGACTTTACCGCCGCGGAATAAAGATTTTATACCATTGTTGGGGGATAGTGTAGCTAACGCTTCGCGTGCCTCAGATTTTTCCTATTGGCTTCTAAACACCTGGCTTGAAGATGGTCAAAATCATGATAATATTCAGGTTTTTGATTTTAGGGGTTATGTAGTAGAGTCAAGTCAAACTAGTGCTTGGTATAATTTTCTTAAACAGGAATACGAAATAAGCAGCTACACTACAGACAGTCATCCTAATGACCTAGCTAATAACACAGTTGCTCCATATTTTGTAGATTTTGTTATCCAAGAAGTTTTAGAAGGTGAATAATAGTTTATAAAAGTATGAAAAAATTAATTCTATTTCTGGCTATAGTCTTGCTAGTATTTTTTTCTTGGTGGTTTTTTATAAAAGTTGGCATGTTCCCTAATAATGCACAACCCGCCAAACAAAATATGAATATTCATAGTATTACTTTGGAAGAAAACTCTTTTCATAGCAATGGTTTTAAAATAGAAATAGATAGAACCGGAGATGTGAATTATGAAAAATATAAAATAATGTTTAAGGAGGGTGAAGACAGAATTTTATCAACTAGTGATACAAACATAAACTCGGCAGAGTGGGAACAATTAACTGAGTTAATCAATCAAAATAATTTCTGGTCACTTGATGACAGGTATGAAGACAAAAGTATTTTAGATGGGACAAGTTATGTCTTGACTATTGGTGGTTTACCAAGCAGTGCAGATCCTACTTTGTCAGATTTAAGTATAAAATCAGTTTATTGCTATGCTACTTGTCCTGATTATATGAGAGTTGTAATAAGTAGTATTGAAGAAATTGCAAATATCGATTAAATAACAATTAAAACCCCGCCTATGATTAGGCGGGGTTTTTTGCTATACTAAAAATATTAAAGTTTAATATAATACTATGCCCAAAGAAAAAAAGGAAACAACCACGAAAGCCCGCAGTAAAGTGCTAGTGTCTCAGAAAATCATTGTTTCTTTTTTAGTGGTCAGCTCTCTGGCAGTATTGCTTGGTATAGGCGGTAGTATAGTGCAAATGATTGCTTCGCCTAGATTAATGATACAAAAAGCACCGGGAGGAGGTAGTGGTTATGTACCTCCAACATCTTGCGGTGACGCCACCTGTAACGGTAACGAAAACTGTTCTACTTGCCCAGCTGATTGTGGTGACTGTGGTGATTCCAGTTTAGCTCTATGGATCCCCTTAGATAGTAATACAGATGATGATTCTATTTATCATAACCCTGTCTATTGCCCTTTTCAGTCTTGCCCCACTTCTACCAACGGTCCTAGACCAGGCCAAGGAGCTTACAACTTTGACGGAACAGATGATTATTTAATAATATCTGATGCAGATATTTTGGATGTAGATACTGTTACTTTGGCTGCTTGGGTCAGACCAGATAGATCAGGTCAAAGATATGCCAGAATATTATCTAAAGAATATGGAACTACAGCACCTTATGCTATTTACACTCTTTTCTTAAATAGCGCTAATCAAATGGAGTTTTATTTAGGTGTTAACAACAATAGAGAGAGAGTAATTAGTGATACAGTCATTCCCATCAACCAATGGACCCATGTAGTTGCTACCTATGATGGCGTAGAAATGAGAATACATCTTAATGGTCAATTGACTGACAGTGCGCTTGCCTCTAGCCCAGGGCCTATTCAAGACAACGATAGAGTAGTCACAGTATCAAATAGTCAATTCTATTCACCTCGTTTTTTCAGTGGTGACTTAAGTGACCTAAGAATATATAATCGACCACTAAGTTTAGTAGAAATTCAGACTCTTTATGGAGAAGAGCCAATCTGTACAGACAACGATGAAGATGGTTACAATATTAGTGGCGATAATTGCGGTCCTTCAGATTGTAATGATGATAATCCAGATATAAATCCCGGAGCCATTGAAATATGTGATAATGGAATCGATGATAACTGTAATGATGTAGTTGATGAAAATTGTGACCCTCAACTTATCTGTGATAATGATGAAGATAACTATGATGCCCTGCCTGAAAATAGTGAGAATGAATGCAACGGCAATGACTGCAACGACAATAACCCCACTATTCATCCGGGAGCTTTGGATGTCTGCGGAGATACAATTGACCAAGACTGTTCAGGACAAGCAGCAGCCTGCCAAGCCTGTACTATTGGTAATGCTATTGGTTTAGCCGGTTGTAATTGTGATGGAGCCAACTACTATACTGGTTATTGTTGTGAAGATGGCTGGCAGAGTACTTCTTGCTCGGGTGAGCCCAGTGGGTCAACCTGCTCAGAGGGAGCGATAAGTTCTGAATGTTCTTGCGGCGGAGATGATTACCAAACTGGCTATTGTTGTAATGATGTTTGGAATCCTACTAGCTGTAATCAGTCTTGGAACCTGCTTTATCTAAAAGATTATGAAGATGGACAAATTCTTGATGAGTATTCCAATGCTCCCTGGGGGTTAGCTACTGGTTATCAAATCGAAAATGGTGTGCTGCGAGGTAATATGGTCGATGACCTTAATAATGAGAAACGTTCTCAACGAATTATACTTAACTTGGCTACCATGGGTCTTAGACAAGATGAAGGTGCGGAATTTTATTTAAAATCAGATGTCAGGTTTGATCCCTCTAATGTGTGGTGTTGTGTTAGTCTGACCGATAGTCAAGGTAATAATGCCTGTTATAATCCATCAACAATCTGCCCCAATGGTATTGACGGGGCTAAATTTGGTTATGCCTTTGGTCAGAATGGCGTTGCTTGGGTACCAAGTAGTAACCCGGGAACGCCAAATGATAATGATTCTTGGCAATGGACAGATAATGACAGTAGTGGCGGAACAGGATATGCTCCATATTTTGGCAGTGATTTTCTAGCTACTAATTTTGATGGTCAATGGCATGAATGGGTATGGTATTTTAAGCATAATACTAATAGTGACGGAATATGGAACTGGGATGGTGTTTTTGAATGGTATTCTGATGGACAGTTAGTTTATAGCAATACCGAAACACCCTATACTGTTGAAACTTCACCAGGCGGTTTTAATCGCATTGATAAGCCGATGACTTACTTTGGTGGAAGCGGGCGTTTAGCAAATGATTGGTGGTATTGGATAGATAACATTGAGATTTGGGCACCGGATTCAGCGCTAAATCCATAAAATTAATAATTTATTTATAATTAAACCCCCCCGCCTATTATCAGGCTACCGCTTCGCCGGAGTGGTAGCGAGGCGAGGGGGGTTTTTTGATACTTGACATTTTCATCCAATTTTAATAAAGTAACGAACTTGCCTCAAGTTTAATGAGGTGGGTTTGATCTTGAAAATAGACGGGTTTGCCCGATTTACATAGATGGTTATATGGACGCTAAAATGTGTGTAGTGTTGTAACCCAAAGACGAGGAGTAACCCCATGGCAAGACGAAGGATTGTGATTTTGGGAGCCGCAGGCCGCGACTTCCACAACTTCAACTGCGTGTATCGCGACAACGAGAAATACGAAGTTGTTGCTTTCACCGCAACCCAGATACCGGATATCGACGGTCGTCGGTACCCGGCTGAGCTGGCTGGCGAACTGTACCCGGATGGGATCCCGATCATCGACCAGGGCGACCTGGACATGCTGATGATCCAGAATAGTAACGTGGACGAGTGCGTATTCGCGTACTCAGACGTCACCCACCAGCACGTCATGCAGATGGCCGCCCAAGTCAACACGCGTGGTGCCGACTTCCGGCTCCTGGGTCATCGCAGTACGATGATCACCAGCTCCAAGCCGGTGATCGCCGTCTGCGCCGTACGCACCGGTTGCGGGAAGTCTCAGACGACCCGCCACATCGCAGGCCTGCTACGAGAAGCTGGCCTCAAGGTCGCCTCTATTCGGCATCCGATGCCGTATGGCGATCTGGCCGAACAGGCAGTGCAACGCTTCGCCACCCTGG
>JAZDHT010000048.1:0-2097 GCA_043805615.1 Patescibacteria group bacterium
GAGACTAGCATCAATACGCACCAGTTTTGTCTTATTTTTGTTTACAAGTTTACTGTTTTTCTTCCGCCTGCCCATTTTTACCTCCTAAACTTAATTGGATAACCCCAATTTCTTAAAATCGCCTGGAAGTACACTGGTTTGAATTTAACTACGCCCCTATTCTCAGCGTCTTTAACATAGCTAAAAGCCTCAAGAAGTTTTTTGGCTGGAATATTTTTAGCCAACATTTGGTAATAAGCCAGGCTTTTCTGGTCGCCTAATCCGTTGGCGAGTTGGTGAGCAATATCATCATCGGAATAACTTAGACCTTCTAAAAAGTCAGAAATTCGCTTAACTGTACTATTACTGTTAACAGTTAATGAATTAATCTTCTTACTGTTAACAGTTAGGCTTCTAAAGCGATTTGTTTTTCCAACCTGCTCCATCTAAAAACCTCCGTTTGGGGTGAGCCTCACGGAGGCTTTTAGACTCACCTCAAATTAATAAAAAAAAGGCCTTTCAGTTAGCCAGTCTCGCTTGTGGCTACCTAAAAGGCCTTTTCCAACCGGCAATCGGTTGGCTTGGACCAAATATTAACTTTTAGTCAGATTGTATACCAACCTCCCGAGTTTGCTATTGGATAATGCGGCAGGGAATGAGTTTCTCCAACACCAGATCGTAGGGAACATACCAAAGTGGTTATTTTTATGCCGACTAATTTTTGACCGTAAAGTCTCCCGACTGCATTTGAACACGCTGGCAAACATTTTGGCTATCAACCGCTGCGGGACTTGCCGACTAATTAGCATCTCAATATCTTCCCGCTGCCGGGATAAACAAATATCGCACGGTTTTGGACCGCCCCGAAAATATTGAGAAATCATCAAATACTATACTCTATACAGGGTTATACTAGATAAAATTAATAACCACATCAAGAACTTATACTATCGTTCATTACACAAGACTATTGGATAATTCAGTCATTTTGTGCGTGGGGACGCCACCCGTTGCGACTACTCCAAGGTATTCTCGATATAATTAAGTCGATCTCTAATATCACTTAAATCACTTTGAATCTCGTCCAGGGAATTAGTGTAGTCGGGAATATCATACTGCGAAACACAATCCATCGAAGAACTAATCATAGATAAAACTTTATAAATACCTGTTGGTCGTGACTTCTGTTTTGGCAAATAAGGATGGCCAACGGCAAAATATATTTTGACCAAAAAAACATAATTAAGAATCAACAGAAAAATGACCCAAAACTTATATTTTGTAAAGTTTAGTTTCAACAAAATCTGCTTTAATATGCTCATGGGTTCACCAATTTTTATTGCCATAATCAATCATTCTCTGAACTTCGCTACTAACCCAACCAGAGTGACGATCAATGTTATCCTGGACCCAGTCCCTGGTTGTTTTATTGTCCTCTTCAACCCACTTTCGTAGATCGGCGTCTGAGCTGGGCATAAACATTGTGGCGATGATGAAAATCGTATAGATTAGCAGCACAGCACTGTTAATAATGGTGAGAACCCATAAAGCTAATAAGCCTTTACGCATATTACTCCTTTCCCATAAATAAATTTCTAAAGAAATTGATAATCAAATTGACCGCTTTTATTACTTGGTTCTGCGCTGGATGACTTTGACCCAGCACTTCGGGTGAAAATTGGGCCTCAGGGCTGGGTGAACTATGGCTGTATTCCGTAACACTAAATGGTTCTGGCGAAAAATCTGCTGCTTTGCGTTTTATGTTCCTTGGGACCGGAGACGGAGAAACGACTACTTCCTGAATGACTGTTTTTTCTATCACCTGCGGCACCAGGTTTTCTTGAGGTTGAGTTAAATTCTGTAAGTTTTTCTCATCCCAGTAACGAAAGCACCTGGTTTCGTAGTCTGCCTTCATCACCAGATACTGCTGATAACAGGAATCGTAATAATCAATCCCTTCAGGTGGGTCAGAATAATAACACTGGGGATTAGTTTCGTAAGGCTTTACTGGCCTTACCACGCAAGAAGACGATAGTACTAATTTGAAGTTAGACCCCATTAATATGAGCCAAATAAGTAAAACCAGCCAGATTTTTAACTTCATCATAGCAACTAACA
>JAZDHT010000049.1:0-7530 GCA_043805615.1 Patescibacteria group bacterium
CTAGGAAAATAATGAAAAGCAGTCTTCGAAGGAATCCTCGGGCCCAGACCCGAGGGGACTTGAGAGGCCTGATTTGTGGTATTTATTTAGGTTCTCGACGGAGCCTGTCCTGATGGAAATCAGGACTTGAACATTAAATAAAAACCAGACCCCAAAGATAGGTGACTACCTATAGAGCTAGTTTTTCAATAGGCAAGTTTCACAAAAGAAAAGCCCCGCCGAAATGGTGGAGCAAGGATTGTAGGCCCCAGGTTATCCAGGGTGGGAAAGGCGCATATCGCGCGGTTTCTATGGTTCCCCGAAGGGCGCATCCGTGCGAGAGTGTTGCCAACCCCTATACATTATCCGAAGTTACAATCCATGCAACTACCAAGAAGGCAGGGCTGAGCGCGTTTAAGCAGCTCAAGAATGAGATTAAAGTATATTAGATTGACTGTCAAGCACTAGCTGATTGTTTACGCTTTTTACGAAGACTATGTGTCTCCATGTAGATACCGGCGAATATCAGGATGGCACCGCCCAGGATAATTTGGAAAGTGAGAGCCTCGTCTAGGAAAAAATAAGCCAATGTAATAGCAATGAAGGGTGTAATTATTATTCCCATAATAGAGCTGATTTCCGCTTCGACTTTTTCCAGCGCTAGATTTAAGAACAGGAATTGTAAACCAGCTGTAATTACCCCTAGGAGTATTATAGTAAGCGAAGGTGTATAAAAACCTTGGGCGATTGGAAAAGGAATTAAGAAGAGTAAAGCAAAGAATAAAAACCAAAAAGCATCGCCAATGCTATGAGTCTTATCTTCTTTGCGCAACAACACGACCATTATCCCATCCAAACCAGCAACTGCTAAAGCTAAAAAATTACCCAAAGTGCCTTCAGCCTGAAAAGGATTAAGCACTACCAAACCAACGATGGCGATAAATAATGTTATTAGCTTGGCCTTAGTTATTTTTTCTTTCAGCAAGTAGTAAGCAAATAACAAGACAAAAAATGGTGTGATAGACATGATCAAAGTTACATTCTGAACCGGAGAATTAAGGTAAGCGATATTGGTCAGCGACATACTCAAGGCCACTAAAAAACCGATCAGCAAGTACATCAAGACATCCTTCTTTTTTAATTTGAAGGTATTTTTATCAATTATTGGGCAGATAATGGCCAGCGTTATCAGGCCGAAAAAAATACGATAAAAATTCAAAACCATGGGGGGTAGGGAATCGCCCACCAGCTTTACAAATAGGCCAATTGTGCCTACAGAAATGGCTGCCAGTATTACGTAATAGTAGTTTCTCATTTGCTGTTTATCACTTGGTCAGTATAGCAAATTGTATATTTTTGCCTATTATTGTTATAGTATAGGCGATTAAGAATTAACTATCGAAATATGTCCGAAAAAGCGAAAAGATTGACCCGCTCGAAAAGTGACCGCATGGTAGCTGGGGTAGCTGGGGGGCTTGCTGAATACTTTAATATTGACCCGGTGATTTTCCGAGCTGCTTTTGTGTTGTTTGCCCTATTTGACGGAGCTGGAGTTCTGATTTATATAGTAATGTGGATTATCGTTCCAGAGGAAGGCAAAGAGAATGAAAAAAAAGATTTAGAATCAAAAGTTAAAGAGGTGGGCAAGGAAGCAGAACAATTAGTTGATAAGCATGTCGGTGAGAACAACTCACATCAAGTACGGAATGTCATTGGAGTAATAATAATTATTATTGGCGCAATGGCCCTCTTACGACAATTTTTCCCTATCTCATGGCTAGGTTTTCATATGGTTTGGCCGATATTAATAGTCGTTTTTGGGTTTTTATTAATTACTAAGAAAGGCTAACAATATGACTGACCAGAATAATGAAATCCCTGAAGTAAAGCCTGATCAGCCAAAACCCCATCCTGATCATCCTGAACATAAACCACCAGAACCGCCTTTGGCTCATCATCATGACCCGATGAAGCCCCAGTTCCAGGAAGAGCGCCTGCTCCACCATAACAAAGGTAGAAAGCTTAGTTTTGGTCGCTTGCTGTTTGGTAGTCTGTTTATCCTGATTGGTTTAGCCTACTTGGCAAACTCCACAGGCTTGATCGAGATTAATCTAAATTTTTGGCAGCTCTGGCCATTACTGATAATCATCTTTGGATTGTCAATTATTTCCAGTAAAGGTTGGGTGTCTTGGGTAGTGGGTATTATTGTTACTATTGCAGTACTGTCTTTAGCGGCTTGGATTATTTTTAGCGGTACCAATACACGATCTGTGACGACTGAGGATATTGATATTACCAAATCTGAATCGGTAACCCAAGCCGAGGTGACCTTTAAAACAGGCGCTGGCAGTTTGGTTATTAAGGGCGATGGTATGGGAGTTGTCTCTGGAACGCACGAAACCAATGGCCCATCGCTATCAACTAGTACCGAGGTTGAAGACGAAATTCAAAAGATTGGGCTGACCACTTCTGGCAGTTGGCAGGGTTTGGGTAATCTGACCAATGAGCTGGATTTGAATTTTTCTAATGATCTGTTTTATCAGCTATCGATTGATTCCGGTGCTATGGGCATGGATCTGGATTTTAGCAAAGTCCAGTTAACCAATCTGGATATTGACACTGGTGCATCCTCCTTAGACCTAGTCCTTGGCGATAAAGTGGACCAAGCTGATGTGTCGATTGAGGCGGGTGCCAGCTCGCTAGATATCACTGTACCGAAAGAGGTAGGCGTAAAAGTTAATATTGACGCTGGCTTGTCGTCTAAGAATTTGGATGACTTGGAAAAAGTAGATGACAATACTTACCAGTCCGAAGGCTACGACGAGGCTGAGAAAAAGGTTGATATTGATTTGGATATTGGTGTGTCTAGTCTGACTATTCGCTGGGAGTAGTCCGGTTTATGAATATTCATTTTGCCATCCCAACCAAGGATTTAGATAAATCTCGAGCTTTTTATGAACAGCTAGGTTTTCGTTACTTAAGTAAATGGACTAAGCCTGATCAAGATTTATCAGCTTACTGGATGGAATCGGATAAAGGTGTACGGATTGAATTGGTGCATAAGCCAGGTTTTGTTTATCAACGGCCGGAAAATATTCCCGAGTTGTTACATATAGCGCTACCGGTTGAGAGGCTGATAGATGAGATTGATAAATGGCAGGACAGGGGAGTAAAGATTCTCAAGCCGATCACTAAAGGTGTCTCAGTTAAGCAATTCGCTTTTATCGAAGACCCTTCTGGATTTCCGGTTGAGCTGGTGGAGTACTAATATGTTAAATATTAACCTTAACTCAACTTCAATTAATTCGTTTGAGTTGTTAATTACCGGCTTGATAACTTTGTTTGTTACTTTTGCTGGTGTTTTTCTAGCTCAAACATTATCACAACGTTCAGCTAGGAAAAGAAGAGAAGAGCAAGAGAAAAAGGTCTCGATTAATTTATTGAAGTATCTTTTCGCTGAGATAATTTCGAATTATAGACTTATGAATGATATTTGTAAAAATCTCGATAAAGATACACCTCCAGATAAGTATGAAGGAGGTGTATTCATCTATGAGATTATCAAACACTTATCAGATAAAAATCATATATCATATTTGTCTACAGTTGCATCATATAATGTCATGAATGATCAAATGATGAATGCAATAGAGCAAATATATTATAAAATCTCAGAAGTTAAGTTGAAGTGGAGTATGTTAATAAATATTGGTCGTCCAAAAAACGAGACAGAAATAAACATGCTTGATACCGTTTTTACTCATACGCAAGATTACACTAAAAGTGGATTGGATCTTCTAAAGAATAATATCCCGATAATAATAAGTTTTATGAAAGAAAAGGGAATAACTTATAAAATAGTAATAAATCAACAGGATGTGATAAATCTTATGGATGATGATGGTTTTTCTAAGTTAATTGAATTAGAAGGATAATAATATGAAAGATATAGAAGTAGAACTTACCTTTGAACTAAACGATCCTGAATCAGCCCAGGCAAAGATTAAGTCAGTTGCCGAGGCTAAAGGAGAAATTTACCAAAAAGATACTTATTACACACCCAAGCATAAAAACTTTGTTGAACAAAAACCGATTTCTGATTGGCTGAGAATTCGGGAAACTGATAAGGGAAATGAAGTTAATTTTAAACATTGGCACAACCAGGATGATGTTAAAGCAGTATCTTGTGATGAATACGAAACTAAGGTTGAAGATATTGAACAAGTAAGAAAAATATTTCAAAAGCTTGAGATCAGCGAGCTAGTGGTGGTTGAAAAAAAGAGGACGATTTATCAATATCAAGATATTGAAATTGTCCTAGATCAAATTACTGATTTAGGCTGGTTCATCGAGTTGGAAGCAAAGGGAGAATACCGGTCGATTGAGGATGCGAAAGAGCGTTTGTATTCTGTGTTAAAAAAACTAGACATAAAGGTGGGGGAGCAGGATTTTAAGGGTTATCCGCACCGGCTGCTGGAAAAGAAAGGGTTATTGTCTATCTAAACCGAGGCAAGATGCCTCGGTTATGATATGAATAGATATACTAAGATAGGCGAGGCATCTTGCCTTGCCTCGTGTAAAAGAAAAGCCTGCAGGTGATTTACCTACTGGCTTTGTAATTGAACTTGTCCCTACGATCACATGACCCGACGGACAATGGTCTCCCAGGGATACTCGATCCACTCGTCGGTTTCCTCGATATAAAAGTCGGACTGGCCATCGTTGGTCGACTGCAAGGGTTTATAATGCAGTGTGGCGATGGTTGGCTTACCCCCCGCCCTGATAACCTTTTTCCTGGCCAAACAGATGGTATCTCCGGTGTGCCAGACGTCATCGATGATCAGTACTCGCATGTCGCGAAGCAGAGCTTCATCAGGGAACTGAAGCACCTGAGGATGTTCCATTTTCTGGTTCTGGTCATCATACCAGCGCAGGGAAAAAACTGTAATATTGTAGAACTTCAGTAGCTGAGCCAGCATATTCCCGACACTTAGCCCTCCCCGTGAGATTAACAGCCAGATGTCAAATTTCTCACCACTCAGTTTCTGAGCCAGCTGACCAATCAACTGCTCAGTCTCTTCCATGGTGAGCTCACGTCGTTCTTCTGGTTGCTCGGTCATGCTCACCTCCTTGTTAACGAGCTAATGCTAAAATCTGTTATATTATGCTTAACATAGGTAAAATCATATAGTCAAATATCCAGCTTGTTGACAGCGTAGTTAGTCAGTATTAATCTTATTTATGTTTCCGAGCCTTTAGTGTGGGGATGGGACGATGAGGTTCCTGGCTTGGGAACATCCTGAATTCCTCCTTTCCGGTTCTCCTTTTCTGCTAGCTAAACCAGCACGTACAAGAAGGAGGTGTCATGCCCAGTGTTGTTGATTTGCCTGAGGTAACTTGGGTAATAGGCCTCACGGTGACAGATCTCCGAGTGGGGGGTCGAGTGATCCGGAAATATCCGGACTAAATTCCCTGCATCGCCCCGGGGGCCGCTTCTCATGGGGCGGCCCCCATCCTTTTTAGTATAAGAAAAACCGTCTAGAACATATTTGATAAAGAAGAATGTTAAAGCAATGATATTGACTTGTTGAAGCTAAGTGCTAATCTTGGCTAAGATTGTGAAGTGTATCTCTCGGTCATTGACAAGGAGGTCGTGTGGGCTGGGTAAACATCTCTTGGTCTTTACCAATACTCGCTCTGGGTTGCCTGGGTATTGGTTTCTGGTTTCGGGCCATGTTAAGAAAGGGGTCGAAAGAATACTTACAGTATCATCGTGGTTCAGAACACATCACTACTGTGTTCATTTCATCTGTGATCTACACTGCTGGATCGATTGGTTTAAACTGGTGGAGAGGGCACCAGATTGAGAATCTGATCCTGTTTGGAGTTGTTTTGTTCCTTGGTGCTGTCTTGGTCTGGTGGATAATGTGGCTGATTATGGAAAAGCATATGAAGCCTAAGGAAAAACCGGGCGCAGTTTTTCCACCTCTTAGCTGGCAACCACCAGGTCCATAATCAATTGGGCCTTCTCAGCCGCTGCGTACTAGTACGTGGCGGCTTTTCTTATCCAAACGATAATAGTATGATATCAGCATGAGGGGAAAAAACCAGTCATATATAAATAGAATGCCTGGCACAGTAGTGGGGGCTTTTATATTATTGTTTTTAATTATTGTTTTTGGCCGTATTTTTTCTGATGAAGATACTTGGCTGTGCGATAATGGTTTGTGGGTTAAACACGGAAATCCAGCTAGCCCTCAGCCGACTGAACCTTGTGATATTAATACTTATTCTAATACCAATACTGACATTGTTTTAAGCACAACTTTTTGCGAGCAAATAACTGATTACCAAGAATGCCGGAATCGTCAGAATTGCTTGGCTTATGATTTGTGTAGTTGTTCTAATGATTATGAACAGCAAGACAAGTGTGGACAGGAGTTATCCGTACCTTGTTTATGTATTATTGGCGGGTTTGATCGGTGCATAACTCTTGACTGCTCAGATTCTCGGATTGATAAGTCACAGTACTATGCCAATTTGCGTGATCAGTGTGATGACAGTTGCTGTCGTGCTTCAGTGGATAACATGGAGGAGGGGGATTATACGATTAAACCTGAAGATGAGGATTGTCCTACTGGTTTGCAAATTGGCGGATTGAAGTGTATTAATAGTTATAATTGGTGCGAATAAAAAAGGCCCCGCAGCGTCAGGACCTAGGATACCTTCCGGTACTTCGGTTTCTTAAGCTGCGGGGGATCTGAGGTTCCACATGCCGCTTCTCTCTAGGCGATTGTCTCCTTACTACTCCCGAGAGTAGCCAGTCTTGCTCAATCACGATTATCACACCCAGAGGCGATCAATATCATGAAAATGGGGAGAAGTTAGGCCTGCAATGTTTATACTCATTACACCTCAACAATGAGGAGAACATCACAGTTTTCTCTTGTCCTTCGACTTAGAGCCCATTTTTGCAAGGTGGTGCATTTAAGGAGGTCGCAAAAGTACCCTAGCTAATACTCACATTAGAGTCAAGACATGTGATATACTGGTCCCATGCGAGCCACTATCCAGAGAGTCAGCCAAGCCAAAGTAGACGTAGGTGGTAAAACCATTAGTTCAATAAATTATGGCTTAGTTGTGTTATTCGGCGTAGGCCGGGATGACACTGATGAAGACCTTGATTGGTTGGTTAAAAAGCTAACTGAGCTGAGAATTTTTAGTGATGATCAAGGTAAAATGAATTTATCAATAATTGAGGCTAAGGGTGAGTTATTATTAATCTCGCAATTTACTTTATTTGCTGACTGTAATAACGGACGCCGACCCAGCTTTATCCAGGCGGCTGAACCAGAATTGGCCAAGAAAATGTATGAGCTAGCAATTCAGAATTTAACTGAGCAGGGCATTAAAGTACAAACTGGAAAGTTTGGCACTTATATGGATGTTCACTTAGTAAATGATGGGCCAGTTACTATTAATCTGGATTCTAGAACAGTCATTACTTCAAAAAACTAAGATTGATTCGGTATACTCTAATATATGTTAAGA
>JAZDHT010000050.1:0-40140 GCA_043805615.1 Patescibacteria group bacterium
TCCCTAACCTTTTGAGGGATTTCCTTGGGACCGGCTTGGCTTGTTTCTTAATAATTTTAACCTTTTTTTTCAAAGGTCGTGGTTGGTTCTTATGAACCTTGGCGCGAATTTTTTTGTCCCGACGGAATCCCTTCGGGAGGGCTTTCTTTTTTGCCGCCATATAAAAATAAATAAATGATTAAAAACGATGATTAAATTCTTCCAATAAAGCCTGCAATTTAGCCACATCCCCTAATTTTTCAGCGGCTACAATCTGGCGGTTAATTTCAGCTAATGCTACCCGAGTATGCTTCTGTTTTAATAGATTGATATAAAATCTTAATTCTTGATCCACATCAGTGCTAGGCATGTTGGAATAATACTCCTCAACCGTCATCAAAGTTTCCAGTAAAACCACCTTATCGGGATAATCTAATCTAGCCAATAGACCGTCGAGGGAAAATTCTTTCTCAGTATAGCAATTTTTCAGCTCTGCGTAAACTTTTTTTGCCCATTCCGTTCCCCAAACAGCTACCGCCAGTTCATCAGCTATCGCCCCTAGCCGATCGGGCTGAGCAATCACCATGCTCAAAATTCGCTTTTCTAGCCAATCAGACCTGTCTAAAACTGGCTGTGCCACTTCTTCTGAGCTCTTCTTGATCAGTAATTTGCTACCCTTGCTAGAAACTGCCTTTGACAAAGCTTCGTAGAGATTATCGGGGTTAATGTTAAGAGATTTAGCTAACTGTTTGATATATTGATCTTTTTCTACTGGGCTGTCCATCAAAGCGACAATCGGCAATACTTCGGCCACTACTTTTTTCTTCGCTGATACCGAATCGTTACCAAATTTTTTAGTGGCGTAATCAATATAAAAATCTACAATTGGGACTGCTTTTACTACAATCTCCCGCCACTTAGCCGGATCAGCCTTAGCACATTCATCTGGATCTTTATATCCTTCCAATAGCGCCACCTTTACATCTAAATCTTTAGCAGAAGCTAATTCAATTGCTCGTTTCGTCGCCTCACTACCGGCGCTATCAGCATCCAGCGCCAAAATTAAAGTCTCGGTATAACGACGCAAAGTTTCTAATTGATCTCCTGTAAAAGCCGTACCTGACGAAGCCACAACATTTTTTACTCCAGCTTGATACGAAGATAGTGCATCCATTTGCCCCTCTACTAATACGGCGGCATTACTTTTTTGAATCTCTCCTTTAGTAATAGATAAGCCATACAAAACCCGACCTTTATTAAAAATTGGGGTTTCAGGAGAATTCAAATATTTAGGCTGAGTTTTTGCATCTAAGACTCGGCCAGTAAAACCAACCACCTTGCCACTAACATTAGTAATAGGGAACATGAGACGATGACGGAATTTATCTGCCACATTTTTATTTCGTTGAACGAGTAATCCCGCTTTTTCACCATCTTCTTTGGTATATCCCCGCCGTTCGATAAACTTAGCAAAATAATCCCAGCCCGCTGGAGCATAACCCACCTGAAACAACTTAATAGTTTCAGCTGATAACCCACGATTGATCAAATAATTTACCGCTTGTCTCCCCATCACTGTGTCTGTTATATATTTTTCAAAAAATTTCGCCGCCAAATCATTGATAGCAAATAACTTACTCTTCATCCCCCAATCTCTGGGCCGATTAGCTAATTCAACCCCAGCCCGATCTGCTAATTGGGCTAGGGCTTCCGGAAATTCTAATCCTTCTTTTTTCATCAAAAAACCAAACACGTCGCCTCCGGCGCCGCAACCAAAACAATGCCAGATTTGCTTGTCTGGGCTAACCATCAAAGAGGGATCTTTATCTGAATGGAACGGGCAAATCGAGCGGTAGTTTCGCCCAGCTTTCTTTAAGGGTAAATATTGACCGATAAACTCAACAATATCTACCTTCCGCCTAATCTCCTCTAATTGATCCATCATCCCCTATTATACCCCTTGATTTAATTAAACGGCTCAACGACAATTCTCGTTGAGCCGTTCCTATCTACCTCTGTTTTGTCTACTTTAAAGAAATTATTTGAATACCCTTTTCTAAAATTTCTTCGGTCGGCCAAAATGAATTGTTTAAATCAAACTTTCCTACATAAGTAACTGTTTTTTCTGACTTACGCCCCGTGTATGTTTTCATCGCCGGATCCCATTCTTCCAATATCAGCGTATCGCCTTCATTGATCTCAAAATCGTCTAGCCGCCAATCAAATTTCTTTTTACCCGACACTACATCATCAAAATACCCTAACCAACATTTCTTCGTAATTTTCATATTATCTTACCTGGGTTAATTCTAATACTTTAATCGTCTCATCAATATCCCCCCAACTATACGCACGGAGGACATTGGCTGGCAAGATGCTACTTTTATTCCAAGGCTTATCCATAATCACCACTTTAATATTATGTGCCAAAAGCGCATCAAGATGCCGATCATCATCGTCAATAATCAATTCACAACCGGCTTGTTTACATAATCCCCCTTTGGTTCTGGGAGAACTACCATCCATAGAATAATGATTAGCAAACAATACCCCGCGAAAAATACCGGGGAAATTTTTGTCTAGCCAATTATGAGTGATTTCTTCTATCACATGCTGGCGAGCAGTCACAATATATAATTCGTGTTCTTTGGCTAATTTATTAACAAACTCCTGAGCACCAGACATTACTGGCAAATTAGCAAACCCAGCGGTTAAGCAAAAACTATGCACATCTTGGATGGCCTGTTCTACAGTAATATGCATAAAATTAGGCCAATGATAATCCACCACATCCTCAAATTGCCAGTTAGTATTATGTTGAGGGTTGTACCACTTTAAAAACTCGGCAATAAAACTGGCTAACACATCATCTAAATCTACTGCTATTTTCATACTATCTATATTCCCAAAAAAGTCTTGAACAATGCTTGACTCATAGAGCGTCTAAAAAACCGAGGGACAAGAGACCAACAATGATTGGATTATGGAACGCACTGACATTAAAGAACACCGTATGGCTACCCCAGATCTGCATTTACTTGCATAGTTTTATTTATCTATCAAAATAGGAACATCCCTAGCCGTTTACGAACAGGCTTACATTTTGTCTTTTTATGAGTACCATTCTGTTTTAAATTTTGACTAATAACTTTTAGATCCATATTTATTAATTTTTTCGCAATCACCTTACCAGAAAATCTATGTGCTGTACGGCGCGCAAATCGTGATAAGCGATGACGCAAAGCTTTATCTTGCAATAGCTTGTTTATTGTTGTAATTGCCTCTGCTTGCGAATTCACCAAAAACCCGTTCTGGTTGTTCTTAATTATTTCAGGTGCCACTCCTACTGGATAAGTTACAGGGATTAAACCACAAGCCATTCCTTCTATCAAGCTAAGAGAAAAACCTTCATACCGCGAAGGAATAAATAGTATACTACCCGCTAAAGGACTAAGCAAACTAGGCAAACGATCTTTTTTTACATTAGTAAATAAACTATGAATAGGTATCATCCCACGCATCCAATTGATTAATTTTTTGTTGGTAGTGATACAAAATGTAGATTTTTGAACATTAGGGAACTGGCGATATAAATGTACCAGCCGATCTAATCCCTTCAGTTTTAGAGTAAAAGCATCATTACCTAACCGTCCTAAAAAAACAATACCAGCCTGATCACCACATTTATGTGCCCGCTTAGTTAGCCAATAGTCCTCAATAGCATTGTGTACTAAATGAATTTTCTTTTTATTCACTCCCATCGCTAAGAGCTCCCGCTGAACAGATTTAGATGTAGCAACTACAGCTGTGGCTCGGCGAGCCACATATTCTTCTATATCAGCAATGTCCCTAAGGGGACGACGGGTTTTAATATCTAATTCTCCGATAGCACCCTGCTTTCGCAAATCATACCAAGTTCTGCTAGTTTCTGTCTTTAATCTACGAGCCAGCGGAACATTATCTAAAAAACCTTGGGTGGTTGACCCAAAGTGGCTAACTACTGGTGTATGAAAAGCTAAAAATGGTAACGGTGTATAAGTTGTTCCCTGGATAAGATCAAACTTTAAAATTTCGTTGCGCCGCTCTAATAAAGAATAAAAGAACAAAATATTCTTTATACCACCTAAACGCGTAGGTGTACCTGTTAGTGATGCTCGTGGATAAAAGTTTTTTATCTCTACCCCTCGCTCTTTCAACTTAGTAGCCATCAAGTCATTGATATAGTGAGCACCTGTACCAATTTTTTTATCGTTGTGAATAAAGGCGATTTTCATGACGCTTATCCTTATTACTTCTTTGATATGGCTTAACTATATCTGCATTTGCGGGTTATGTCAAGATTATCCTGTTCCAGACTACCTTTTTAGTTATATCAACTTATTGAGTTTTGATAGATTGAGATTGGTTATGACCACCCATCTCAATGGTTCCCTGATCGTTAAAGTTCAATGCACAGGCAGGTCAACGCTCTGCCAGCTGGCAGAGAGCCGTTGAAATTAAAATCTAACCATGGCGGTGTGCGTTCGAAAAAATTCAAACAGATTTCGCCCGAACCTGTCCTAAACTTGTCAAATGGATTTGTAGGGTGGACAGAATTCCCCCCAGTTTCCTGAATGGCGGAGAGGGCGGGATTCCCTCCTGCGTTCAATCTCATTGCGAAATAGATTATTATTTCTCTTCGCAATATAGATATCACTACGGAAGGGCAGGCTTCTCATCCCTTTCTATCAATCTATGGTTCCACTATCTCACCCAAATGGTGAGCCAGTCGAACCATGGCGGAGAGGGCGGGATTCGAACCCGCGGTGCCTGAAAAGGCACACAGACTTTCCAGGTCTGCTAGTTAAACCACTCCTACACCTCTCCGAGTTCTATTTTGTAAATGTAGCTTATTTATATTATCACTTTTACTCTCATTTACATCTAACCACTCCAAATATTTATTCAAAATCCGCGGGTTAGACGAACCAAAAACATCTAAATAAGAAGTAACGCTTTTAACACTATATAAGTAAATTCTTCTTCCTTCATCAGTGATATGAGGGTTTATCCCAAATTCCTTTAGAATTTCTGCTACAGAAATGATCAGTTTTTCAGAAGAATTAGTGAAACAAAAACCAACATTATGATATAACCTATTCTTTACGGTGTGATGATGCACAAACAAACAACCATCTGTATCCACACATCCTCTGACAAACGCTTTCTGATATTTTGGATTGTTATCTATCCAATTTGGAATATCAATTTGCTGAACAATCTTATCCCCTCTCACTGCGCCTTTATTGACCAAGAAATCTACCAGATTACTCCCCGAAGAAACAAGTACTAAAGCATTACTACTGGGTCTTTTTCTAATATGTACATCAATCTTGAATAATCTTCTTAAGAGTTTATCGACATGCTGCGAATACTTTAAATCGGAATTAGAATTTAAGGTAATAACAAGCTGCCAATCATTATTTATTCCTCCATCACCAAAGATAATACCAAACAGTTCTGCCAGTTCTTTTGATTCATTGGGAATATTAATAATTTTTCTGTGACTTTTCTTAGGGTACTTTAGTAATGAATAGTCCATACTTGATAAATTACATTAGGCCACTATGCGACCTCTCCTTATGGTAAAGATTGCTAATTACCTTATTATTGTAGCAGGTAGGTTGCTCTGTCTTCTAAACCGGGCATTGGAGGAGAGACGCTTTGGTTTGATTGTCCAGCCCTTGGAGGAGGGATGTGATGAATTGAGCTAAATCCTTGGCGCGAGGAGATGTTTGAGCGCTAGCGAGTTTCGACCATAAGTGGTAAAAGGATTTGGCCAATGAATAATCCCGACGAACGGGCTGGGACTTTGGGTTACCTTTCTAGAAAGGTAACAAAAGAAATTTAGGCCTGGATTCCCGCCTGCGCGGGAATGACGGTGGGGAGATCCTGAAACGAGTTCAGGATGACGAGTTTTTGGGGGTGTTGACTAGAGAAGATAAACCTCCTATAATCAGCTTACTTTATAACTTAACCTTTTCTCCCCTTCGACCATGCTCAAGGGGATTCCCCATGGGAAAGGACATTTTTAGAATGGAAAAAGAAGAGATCTTAACTTCGACTTATGAGCTGACCCTGTTGGTATCGCCTGACTTACCCGAATTTGATGCCCAAAAGGTAGCCGACAAAGTCAAAAACATGATTACTGACCGTAATGGCCAGATCATACAGGAACACAATTGGGGGAAAAAACGATTGGCGTATCATATTAAAAAGGCTGATTCTGGCTACTACCAAACCATTATTTTCACCGCCCCCAAAGAAGCCATCAATGAAATTTCGCACGATATGTTATTAGTGCCAGAGATTTTGCGTTATCTAAGCATATCTTTAGATAAAGAAGGGGTGGTGATTGACCAATTGTTTACCCCAGAAAAAGAGACGGCGCTGGTGGCTTCGATGATGAAAGAAAAAATAGAACCAAAAACCAGAGCCACTAGAAGATCACCTCGAACTGTCAAATTCCCTGGACAAGTTACTCTAGACACTACAACTAAGGCCGCAGTAGATGGACAGTCTGAAGAACCAACAACTCCAGTTAGCCAACCAGAAACCCCTGATAACAAGGTATCACCCGAACAACCCGCAGAAATTAGCGACCAGAATAGTGTTCAAAAAGAGACTGATGATACTGATAGACTCAAAGCATTAGATGAAAAATTAGATCAAATATTTAAAGAAGAATAAACAAAAGTTATAGGAACTAACCCTAAAGCTATGCGTGATCTAAATAAAGTAATGATTATCGGGAACATGACCCGTGACCCAGAGATTAGAACTATCCCTTCTGGGCAAAGTGTCGCTTCCTTCTCGGTAGCGACTAACCGCAGTTGGAACAATAATTCCGGAGAATTGCAAAAAGCAGTTGAATATACTGATGTGGTAGCTTGGGGCAAATTAGCCGAGATTGCTGGACAAATTTTAAAAAAAGGTCGGCGAGTATATATTGAAGGCCGGCTACAAACCCGCAATTGGGAAGGTCAAGACGGAGCAAAAAGATATAAAACTGAAGTGATTGCTAGTGATCTAATCGTGTTAGACCGCCCCCCGCAAAGCATCAACATTAATGGCAACAATGAAACCCCTACTGTTACTACTGAATTGCCAGATAATGTAACTGCCACCCCTGAACCAGTCGCGCAAGCTGTGTCTGCCAATAATGCTCCCGAATTAGCTGAAGAAATTGATATCGAAGACATACCCTTTTAAACAATAAGCGCATATGAGCCCTAGACATTTCAAAAAAAAGAAGAAGCCGAATACTTTCCCCCGCTATACCAATACCGTTAAAAAATATTGCCATTTTTGTCACGAAAAAATCGACTATGCCGATTACAAAAATACCAAGCTGTTAAGTAAATATCTATCTCGGTACATGAAGATTGAGCCTCGTCGACGTAGTGGTAATTGTGCTAAACATCAGCGCATGGTAGCTAGTGCCTTAAAACGTGCTCGACACATGGCCTTACTCCCATTTACTATAAGATAAATCTATGTTAGACATTACAGATTTAAAAACTGGTGTCATCATTGAGCTTGATAACACACCTTATGAAGTGGTGCGGTATCAACATGCCAAATTGGGCCGAGGTGGCGCTATTATGCGCACCACTTTACGCAATCTAATTACCGGCGCTAACATCGAGCGCACTTTTAGGGGCGATAATGAAAAATTTGCTCCAGCGGATATTACTAGAGGCAAAGCCCAATATCTTTATCAAAATGGTGACGAATACACTTTCATGAATAGTAAAACTTTTGATCAATTTAATATTAAGAGTAACGTATTGGGGCAAAACACTAATTTTTTAGTTGAAGGCCAAGAAGTAGATTTGATCTATTTTAACAGCAACCCAATCAGCATCCAGTTGCCTCTTAAAATGAAATTCAAAGTTACTCAGGCTGACCCAGCAGTCAAGGGCGATACTGTTACCAACCCGTCCAAAAACGCTACCATCGAAACTGGCTTAATTCTTAAAGTACCCATGTTCGTTAAAGAAGGTGATACGATTTTAGTGGATACTCGTGATAATAGTTACATTGAACGCGTTAGTTAACGACATATTCTTTTTGTCGTCATTCCTGCCTGCCCGTGCCAGGCTTTGACGGCCAGGGCCTCGTCCAGGATCTTATACACGATTCTGGATGTGCCCTGTATTCACAGGATTTACCAGAATGACAGATAACAATGATGATAGATCGAGAAAAATTAACTAATTTTCTATTGGCCGCTAATCAAGCAGGTTACGCTAGTGGTGATGAAAGTAAAGAGATAAAAGAAGCTGATGGTTCTAAAACTATTGTTTTTGAATCTGGAGATTGGAAATCGCATGATAATTTTTTTGGCGGCGAACCTTACGGTGGTAGAACCGTGGTTTTCTATAAAAATCAACCCATATGGATGATGGTTTACTATGGCTGGGTAACTGATGACATAGAACTTGATCTTGTATATACAGTTCTCCGCAATGCCTTAAAGCAGATGCCCGCCAATGCGCCTTTCCGTGGACCACAGAATTATCAGGAAGATAACCTGGTATATACAAATGCTTGGTCAGGAATAATTGAAAGATTTTCTGGTGAAGAACAAATTTTATCTAACAATACTCTGATATATCGAGCTAATTATATTGGGGGTTTAATAAATCAAAGGACATAATATGAACAACCTTGATCCGAAAAAACTAGACGAATTAATAAAATTGCAAGAAAAACAAGTATCTCTACGTTGGAATTTTTATCGGGGCATAATTTATGGCTTTGGATTTTTTGTTGGCTCCGTTTTATTAATAGGTGCGGTAATTTATATTCTATCTTTCATCAATACCATTCCAATGATTGGTGAATTTACTTCTCAAATAATTGACTTTATCGAAAGTCAACAGGGTATCTAAGAAATAATCATTCATTATGTTAAAAATCGGGATAGTAGGTCTGCCAAACGTTGGTCCATCCTTCGCCTAAAGGCTACGGAGGACTGTACTGTCATAATTTTTATACTTAACTTAACGAATATTCCAGCATGGGTTTATCTATCGGCATCATTGGACTTCCGAACGTTGGGAAATCGACATTGTTTAATGCATTAATGGGCAAAGCCCAAGCCGCGGCAAGCAACTTTCCTTTTTGTACAATCGACCCCAATATAGGTACTGTACCCGTTCCTGACCATCGGTTAGAAGTCTTGGCTAAAATAGAAAAATCAGCCAAAGTTGTGCCAACTGTTGTTGAATTTGTTGATATCGCCGGTTTAGTTAAAGGCGCCAGCGAGGGCGAGGGTTTGGGTAATCAATTTTTAGCCCATATCCGACAAGTTGATGCCATTATAGAGGTGGTCCGCCTATTCAAAGACACTAATGTTATCCATGTGGGTGGTGAGATCGACCCCAAATCAGACAGCGCCACCATCAACACCGAGCTTTTGATTGCTGATATGCAAACTATGGATAAACGCCTGCAGAAAGAAAGTAAAGAAGCCAAAAACAATCCCCAATTAGCTAAAAAAGTTGTTATGTTAGAAAAATTGAAAATTCATATTGATAACGGCCAACCAGCTCGGAGCTTTGGTGTAGATAGTAATGATGAAAAATCTTGGCTAAAAGAGGCTTGTTTACTCACCAGTAAACCAATTTTATATGTCGCCAATGTCGATGAAGACCAATTAAAAGATACCGGTTTAATCAACCAGCTACGCGAACAACTAGATGATGTTTTCCCTGCAATTATTGCCATCAACGCTAAAGCCGAGATGGAATTATCCCAAATGAGTTTGGAAGATCAAACAGTTTTATTGGAAGAGTTGGGGATGGATGAACCTGGCTTAAACAAGATTATCCGTTCTGGTTACAAATTACTAAATTTACTGACCTTCTTTACTGCAGGAGTGCAAGAAGCTAGAGCTTGGACAGTAAAACATGGTGCCAAAGCTCCCGAAGCGGCTGGAGTAATTCATACCGATTTCCAACGCGGGTTTATCCGAGCAGAGACCGTAGCCTATAATGATTTCGTACAATACAATGGCTGGAAAGGTTCTGCCGAAGCTGGCAAATCCCGCCAAGAAGGTAAAGGCTACATCGTCCAAGATGGTGATGTTATACTCTTCCGCTTTAATGTTTAACCCCTTTGTCATGCTGAACTTGTTTCAGCATCTTGAAGTTAAGTGCTAGAGATCCTGAAATAATCCGCCAGTTGGCGGACAGGATGACGAATCACTATTGGCGCAATTTAGAAAAGAACCCGCTAATAACCTGGATGGTTTTTTGGTAAATCTTTTCAATAGAATCAGAGAAAAATAGAGTATCTTTGGGTTGAAACAGCAAATCAATCTGACCGCCAGTCGAAGGTGTGGTTGGTTTAACTGATAGCGGAGTTGATGGGACCAAAGGTTGAGCTGGCTTTTTAAACCACTCGGCCAACGACTTACTTTTAACAGTAATCACCCATTTAACTTGACTTTGCCCATCTACCCAAGTTTTCCATTCGGCTACCGGCCGAAAATATTCAACATAATTACCCGTCCGCCAAGGTGCTTTCATAGTAAATTCAAATCGGCCAATCTCACCAGGCTTAACTACTTTATTGATTAAAGTCGGGCGGTTGTTCTTAATCCAAGATGAATGGTAAAAAGAGCTGCGCCGATCGCGCTTTTTGTCTGTCCCTAATCGCACTGGGTTGGGGCCATCTTGATACCATGTGGCCGTACCTGTATTTTTGTATTCTACCCACACAGTTACTTCGTCGCGTACCTTAAGAGTAATGTTAGGCGTTTGACCAACTAATTGTTGTTCAGGTTGTAACTCGTTGCCGTTTAGTGATTTAACTGCTTGTCTAACTAGTGTAGCTTCATATGTCCCTTCTACCCCACCAGTCGTGGGCGGCACAACGCTTTTCTCAGCTATCACATTAATTAGGTGCATGTAGCAATCAAACTCCCAAAGGCTATTGTAAACACACAACCGATAAGTCCCAATAGATAAAGTATTGGGCTGGATTCCCATCAACATTAAATTGCGAGAATGGGGTTTTTGTACTGGATAAACAACTTGGTTTAGCGTCACCCAAGCCCAATCTTGAAACCCTACCCCCCGAATAGTTAATTCTGTAGCAGAATCATAATAAAAACTCATTGGGCTGATACTATCAATGGCTGGATAAGTAGGCGAGTAGCCACCAGATGAACCAGATTCTTCTTCGGGTGCGGCAGAAATCGTGAACACAGCATCACTACTATCTGTAATGGCTGGGACGTTAGTGCTGGTGATACGAACAGTTGCAGTGGTAGTGGTAGGTGAAGTAACTAGCCAAGGATAATCCCCATCATTTATAGTAGAGGAGATTAGAGTTTCCCAAGATCCATCAATTTCCCGTTGTAACTCTATTTTTACATTAGCAATACTACCAGTCGTACCCCATGTGATATGTTGGGTGCTATCAACTTGCCAATCCTCTGCTCCATTGGGTACTGTAACTGTGATTGTGCCTGAATCAAGAATAGTAAAGCTTAAGTTAGTTGAATCTGTGGCGGCTTTAGTGCACCATACCCCTAACATAACTACGCCTAATGCCAAAACTGTGATTAGTTCTTTCTCTAAAATACTAAGGACAATGGTTTTGATTTTTGATATTTGTTTTAGCATTAGCCTATCTTACATATAAGATATTTATTTATTATATCATAAAATTATCTTCTAGTCAAGTTATTTATGCTCTCAGACCTGGTTTTTTCAACAGCTCATACATGAACCGTTGAAAATAATAAGATTCCTCCCCTTTTAGAGAAGGATTCAATTATCCTAATCACTTTGTCCCACTCAGGGGATAACTAAGAAACAAATCGGCTACCTTTAAGATAAAAACGCCAAGGTTTATTGGCATAATTTTTAGCATAATCCACCCCTCGTCTTATCGATGTCTTAATATCTGAAGATTTTATAATACAACCATCATCTTCTACCCATAGCCCACCAGTACGACCTAACTTCAATCTATTCAAAGACTTATCAATTTGTAAATATTTACACAAACGACCCGGACCAACTGGCCAATCAGTTGTACTAAATAAAGGTTCCACAGCTCTAACCAAAACTGCTTCACCTTGACCATCCCCCGCAGTAACCAAATTTAAACAATGATACATACCATAAATCAAATACACATAAATATACCCAGCTGGGCCAAACATCACTTCGGTGCGTTTGGTCTTACCCTTGTTTGCATGACAAGCCAAATCTTTTACCCCGCAGTACGCTTCTACTTCGGTAATCCGATACCGCCAGACACCTTTGGATAATTTGCGCACCAAAACCTTGCCGATCAAATCCTTGGCTACTATCAAAGTTGGACGAGCAAAAAACTGCTGACTTAAAATTATTATTTTATCAAACATATATTATTTCTGGTTGCCATTACTTACAGTAGCAAAAATCATTTTACCGGCTACTGTTTGAAAAACCCGTGTTACCATTACATCCACCTCTTGCCCAATTAATTTATTGCCATTTTCTACTACTACCATGGTGCCATCAGCCAAATACCCCACACCTTGATGGTGATCCTTGCCCTCTTGGACTAATTTAATTTGCATTTTTTCTCCGGGCAATACTACTGGGCGCAAAGCATTATTTAGCTCATTAACATTCATCACTGTTATCCCTTGGATATGTGCTACTCGATTGAGATTATAATCTACAGTCATTAGTCTGATGCGACGTTTTTTTGCTAATCGTGCAATTTTGGCATCAACATCCAGCTCCGATGGGAAATCATCATCAACTACTGAAACTTGTACAATCTTCTCTCGACGTAATTCATTCAATATGTCTAAGCCTCGCCGGCCTCTGCTCCGCCTTAAATCATCTGGCGAATCGGCAATATTTTGTAACTCGTTTAAAATAAATTTTGGCACTAAAAATTTGCCAGATAAAAATCCGGCGCGGACAATTTCCAATACCCTCCCATCAATAATAGCTGAGGTGTCTATAAGAATATCTTCTCCCCCCCCAGCAGTTGATAATATATCTTTACGACTAGGAGTAATCGAAGCCAAAAAATTTAATAACTGACTAAAAAATTTAATAATATTAGCCCGCTGACTGTAAAAATAAGTAGTTACCACCGCTACGCTAAACACATTAATAATCAATGGTAGCCACTCCGCAAATGGCCCTTCTAATTTCCCTAATGGCAAAGAGATGAGAGCCCCAATAGATAATCCTAAAATAACCCCGACAATGATAATAGCAAAATCGGCCGATTTGATTTCAATCGCCTTTTTAATAAACACCAGATAGACAACTAAGAGTATTAGAACAATAACCCCAAAAATCTGTCCCAACAACATAATGAATAAAAATAAATGATAAAATAAATCCCTAAAAAATTATCTAAGGTACATTACTTGTTAACAGTAGCTTTGGTTTTAGTATTGAGCGATAATTTATCCCCTCGTTTTTCTACCTTTACTGTGTCTCCTTTATTAAATTTGCCACTGAGAATTCCCTCAGCCAAATTGTCTTCAATGATATTTTGAATAACCCTGCGCACAGGACGTGCACCACTATCCGGGTCAAAACCTTGATCGGCAATAAATTTCCTAGCAGTTTCACTAACCTCTAATGTAATATTTTGGGCAGTCAATCGCTGAACCAATTGATCTAATTGCAAATCAACAATGCGCCGAATAACTTCTTTGGTTAAGGGATGAAAAACAATAATCTTGTCTACCCGATTGAGAAATTCCGGACGGAAAGTTTTCTTTACATCATCCATGACTTTAACCTTGAGATGGTTATATTCAGTATCAGCCATTTGTTGGTTATCTTGTTGAAAACCAATAATCGCTTGGTGATTTAAAACACCTGTCCCAACATTAGATGTTAGTATAATTATTGTGTTCTTGAATGACACTTTTCGACCTTTAGCATCAGTCAAGGCCCCATCCTCGAGACTTTGCAATAAAATATTCATTACATCAGGGTGGGCTTTTTCTACTTCATCCAATAAAATTACTGCATAAGGTTTACGACGCACAGCTTCAGTAAGTTTACCCCCTTCTTCGTACCCAATATACCCAGCTGGGGCTCCCACTAATCGAGAAACATTATGTTTCTCCATAAATTCACTCATATCTATACGAACTAAGGCATTCTTGTCTTTAAAAATTTCTTCCGCAAGAGCTTTGGCCAATTCGGTTTTACCAACACCAGTAGGGCCTAAAAACATAAATGACCCCATCGGCCGATCTGGGTTACCAATCTGTACTCTCGAACGACGGACTGCCGAAGCAACTGCCACCACAGCCTCATCTTGACCAATAATTCTGGCCTTGATATCATCTTCTAATTTGGATAAGCTCTTGATTTCCTCACCAGCTAATTCCCCAACCGGAATATTAGTCCACAAAGACACTACTTGAGCAATCGTCTCCGGTGTCACAGTAGGCCATTTGGATTTATCACCATCAGCTGATGCTTTTTGAGCTACTTCAACTTTTTTACGCAAACGCAATTCTTGTGATCGCAATTTGGCCGCTTTTTCATAGTCTTGCCCTTCAACCGCTTTTTCTTTCTCCTTTATTATATTTTCTAGTTGAGCTACCTCTTCTGTAGCACCACTCTGGCTTAACCCAGCAGAAATTCTGACAGCTGAGGCAGCTTCATCAATTACATCAATAGCTTTATCCGGTAAATACCGATCATTAATATATCTGACTGACAAGGATACTGCACTTTCGATTGTTTCTACGGGTATAGTAACTTTATGATACTCTTCATATTTTTCTTTGATACCCATCAATATGCCAATAGTCTCTTGCGGGTTAGGCTCCCCTACTAAAATAGGTTGGAACCGGCGTTCTAGAGCGGCATCTTTTTCGATATGTTTACGATATTCATCCAAAGTAGTCGCCCCAATTAACTGTAATGCCCCTCTTGCTAAAGCAGGTTTAAGAATATTGGCCGCATCTAAGCTCCCCTCGGCACTACCTGCACCAACTAAAGTATGTAACTCATCAACAAATAATATAACGTCTTTGGCTTTAGTTACTTCATCAACAATCTGGTTGATGCGTTCTTCGAACTCGCCACGATATTTAGTACCAGCTACCATCGCCGAAGGATTCAACACCATGATTCTTCTATTGGCGATATTTTCTGGCACCTCTTGGTTAATAATTTTAATGGCCAAACCTTCGACAATAGCGGTTTTACCAATACCGGGATCACCTATTAATACAGGGTTATTTTTGGTGCGCCGATTGAGTATCTGAACAACCCGTTGGATCTCTTTATCACGGCCAACAATAGGATCAATTTTACCCGACTTAGCTAAATCAGTTAAATCAATACTGAAAGTATCCAATATCGGGGTAGTTGATTTGCTGGCCCCTTTCCCCTTGGTGCCGCCCCCAGACATACCTTCCCCTGCCATAGTTTCATAACCATGAGCAGTAGCCTGGATAGATGCTAACGCCATTGCGGTAACTTCAGGAAAAGATACTCCAAGTTTTTTCAAAGTTTTATAGGCTTCATTTTTGGGATCCTGTAACATTGCTAACAATAAATGTTCAGTACCAATATAATAACTACCATATTGGGCAGCAATTAACACAGCCGTTTCCACCAATCTGCGCGCTCCGGGGGTTAAACCAATCTTAGTAACTTTGCCCTCCTTGCGTGACAAATTAATTATCATATCAACTTTTTCACTACTAACACCGAGGCTACCCAAAACCTCAAAAGCTGTCCCAGTTCTGATATTAAGCATGGCTAAAAGAAGATGTTCTGTCCCCAAATGCGCCGATCCTAAATCTCTGGCCACTTTCTGGGCATTGGTTAATATCTTCTTGGCATTGGTGGTAAATTTATCTAAGTAGTTGTTACCGTCCATATTATATTTATACCACTTATTATACCTCTAACTCTCTGGATTTTCGGCGGCTTCTCCTGTTTCAGTAGTAATATCTTCTGTTAATTCTGGTTTGGGATCAACCTCTTTTTCTTGGATTTCCTGATCACTAGAAATTGGATTCTCTGCCTCTGCAGAAATATTATCGTCACTATTTACATTGGATGATTTTGGGTTAGCCTCACTAGCTTCCATTTTGATTTCTTTTATAGCTACTGGCGGCATACCTTCTTTATCCACTTCAATCTGATAACCAGTCAATTTACTAGCTAGTCGTACGTTTTGACCAGCTTTGCCAATAGCTAAAGATAATTGATCACTATCTACCCTGATTTTAGCCATTCTTTCTGTTTCTTTAATCTCAACTTCACGCACTTTGGCAGGCGCTAAGGCATTGGTAATAAACAACTTAGGATCAGGGTCCCACAACACAATATCAATTTTTTCATCTCCAATTTCAGCCATCACAGCCTGGACTCTCACTCCCCTGCGTCCAACCAATGACCCCACTGGATCGATAGACTCTTGGTGTGACATTACTGCTACTTTTGAGCGCACTCCAGCTTCCCGAGCAATAGCTTTAATCTCTACCGTAGAACCAGTAATCTCTGGTACCTCGGTTTCAAATAATTTACGAATCATTTCAGGGTGAGCCCGAGAAACAATCACCTGAGGATCCTTACCGCTAGTCTGCACTTCCACGATATAAACTTTTACGCGTTGGCCAACATAGTAACGATCTGATTTAGATTGTTCTGATGGAAACAATATCCCCGAAGCTTTACCAATATCCACCATTACCACATCGCCCTCAATGCGCTGGATAGTGCCAGAAATTAACTCGCCTTCTTTAGATTTATATTCCTGGAAAATTACATCCCGTTCTGCTTCCCGTAATCGCTGAAGAATTACTTGTTTAGCAGTTTGCGCAGCTACTCGACCATATTCTGCTGGGGGGAAAACCTCATCACGAATCTCACCATCTATTTCCGCATCTGGATCTATCTTTTTAGCATCCTCTAAGGAAATCTCTCGGATTGGATCTTCAACTGTTTCTACAATTTTATGCACAACAAATATTCTCACTTTTTCAGTTTTAGCATCGACGGTAGCCACAATTAATTGCTCTTTTTGACCAAAGTCCTTACGATAAGCAGCAGCAATTGCTGTAGCTACTGTATCCAAAACGACTTCTTTACTAATACCTTTTTCCTCAGCAATTTGAGTAATTGCCGACATAAATTGAGAATCCATATTTGCTCCTTAAAGTTTTAAAAAAGTGGGATAACCCACTTATTTTTTCAAGCTAAGTTAATTCTAGCACAAAACATTTTGAATGTCAAACTAAAATGCCTCGGGGATAAAGTTAATTTCTGGATCAACACCATCAGCACCATAGAGCACCTCAACTACCCCAAAGCTTACTGCCCCATCATAATTATTTTCTGCCATATAATACAAAGCCAACTGACGAAGTTTTTGTTGTTTAGTAGTATTCACTGCTTCAGCGGGTCGGCCGAAATTGATTGATGACCGAGTTTTAACTTCAATAAAATGTAGTACCTTACTCCTACTGGCTATCAAATCTACTTCACCAATCTGACACCGGTAATTTTTGGCTAGAATAATAAATTTTTGTCTTGATAACAATTGGGCCGCCAATACTTCGCCCTTTTCCCCCAAACTAAGATCTAACATGACATCTCTAAATTAGCTGTTATTTTGATTTGCTCCTTAATTGGTTGATAACTTTTACGGTGCCAGTCACTCACACCATGTTTTTTTATCATTTGCTGATGCAAATCAGTACCATAACCCTTGTGAGCAATAAAACCATATTCTGGCATCAATATATGCAACTCAGCCATAATGCGATCCCGCGCTACTTTAGCTACAATTGAGGCCGCCGCAATCGAAACAGATCTTCTGTCTCCATCAACAATACCCTGAGAAGGAATTTCAGCAAAGCCTACCTTAAACCCATCAACTAAAATATGCTGTGGTGGGGCCTTTAGATTGGCCACTGCCCGCCGCATGGCTAAATAGGTTGCCCGACCAATTCCTACAGTATCAATTTCCACAACATCAGCAATTCCAATACTTACATCTACTGCTATCTTATATATTTTGCGCAGAATAGCTTCTCTTTGCAAAGGAGTGAGTAATTTTGAATCATTTATTCCATAGTAACGATTCAAAAAAGGCAGCACTACTGCTGCAGCTACTACTGGTCCGGCCCATGCCCCTCGGCCAGCTTCATCCACTCCCGCAACAGCTAAAAAACCCTGCTGTTGGAGAGTTTTCTCAAATTTAAGATTCGGCTTCGGTTGTCTCCGTGCTGTCATCATCCACCTCCATCTTTACTGTATCATCTTTTGTGGACTCCGACTTTTTGCTAGCAGGTTCTCCCATTGGCTGTTCACCAATAGGCGCTGGTTCTGTTGGCTTATACTCATCAGAAGCTTTGATTTCAACACTATTTTCAGATACTACTGTGTCTACTGCTTCCGCTTGTTTTTTGCCCTCTTCAGCCTGTACTGCTTCTTCTAAAACCTCTTCACTCAATTCTTCTGGCTCTTCATTGGTTTTAGCTATTAATTCCCAAACATCCCGATCAATCTTTTTATCCTTCATCTTTAATGATTTGCCGGATAATTTGCGCAAATAATATAATTTGGCTCGACGAACCTCCGAACTCTTTTTAAACTCAATCTTAACTATCGTTGGGGACAATAAAGGAAAGGTTTTTTCCACTCCTACTCCATAAGCAATCTTGCGTACAGTAAAAGTGGCGTTAACTCCGCTTTTACCGTGCGTTTTAATGACAATCCCCTCAAAAACCTGAATTCTTTCTTTATTGCCTTCTGTAATTTTCTGGTGTATACGCACAATATCCCCAGGATTAACCTCGGGTAAACTAGCTGGTTTGGTTGTTTTAAGCATCCCTGCCATATCTATATGATTTAATCTAATACCCCGCTATGGTAGCAGAAAAATATCCTTATAGCAAGAAAATAAGTAATTAAAAAGGGCGGTTTTACTGATACCGCCCCTTGAATTCACGATTGGATCTTCTAACCAGATCCAGCAGGTGTGGCCATATTTTTCACAGCCTGTTTAAACCCAGGCGCCACCTTAGTAGTCACCACCCCCTGTCGCGTCGTCGGAACCACTTCAATAAGACTTCCTATCTGCCCTGTGTCATCTGTTACTATCCTGATAGACCGGGAAGACCACCCCCTCTTCTGCAATATTGCGGTAACCCTCGGAACAACATACTCCTCGATCCCACTTTGGATATTTTTTTGTCTTGGGATCTCTACACCACTTAAAGCGTCATGTAGATGTCTGCGAACATCTCTTATGGAAATTTGTTCGCCGTCAGCATAACTGAATGGTATTACATTTGTGGATTCAGACAATTCTCCGCCTCCTTGGAGATACTTGAAGATAAGGTGCTAAACGGTTTGTTACCGTTTTGATGTTTCCATTATACAAAAAATAATACACTCGTAAATAAAAAGCCCCGAAATTAATCCGGGGCCGATTTAATATCTAGCTGTGTCCCCCCTGGTACCACCAGCTTCAACACATCATTGATCGCTAATTGGGGTGCTGGTTGAGAATTTGAAGAAAAGATATCTCCCCAACCCATTGTTGCGGAAGTAAGTTTGGCTATATCCAAGTAATAAATACCATCTTGGCCATTGAGGCTACCAGTCAAATACAGACCAGTTGCCCAATCGGTAACTACCGAATCAAACTGGCAGGTCTGATCCAATTTAAACGTGCGCTCAGCACCATTGGTGACAAATTCTGGTTGGTTTACACCAGATTGAAATTCCAATGATAAATCTTGCCCAAACAACCCAGCAACTAACCATAATTTACTAGCCTGGCTCGTAGTAGTAGCCGCTGCGACTCCGCTGATATACCCATGGAACGGGAATATCACATCACAATCACCTGCAACTAGATTAGCTGAAGATAATTGAACATTGCGGGCACTGCTACTTACCCAGTACAAGCTAGTTTTACTACCACCACTTTGGTGTGCAAAATAAATTCGACTAGCCAGCAAGCTTTCCCACCAAACAGGAGGGGATGTCAAATTCACTCCCGAAACAACCACGGCCTCCACATCAGTAGATATATCGCGAATTAACAATTTATCAGCCCTTTGGAAGATCAACTGACTGCCATCGGGAGATAAACTACCATACCAACCATCTGTGACTGGTGACACGCCATTATTATCCAATAAATAGATGCCGTAATTACTACCAATTTGTTGCGTCCAAACTAAACATGACCCATCAGTGCTAAACCGCGGGTACATATTGTTACCCGCAATATTAGCTTGCTGTACAGAACTACTATCGGCCAAAATTAATTGCCCATTCAGAATGTAAGCGAACTTAGTTGCACTCAATAAACCAGTTGTCGGTACATTTAAGCTAATCTCCGGTAATTCTGGAATACCCACCGAAGGAAACTCCCTAGAGTTATTCGGCAAATTTGGGATATCGGCATTACCGGCAAATTGTGACCTGAGGTGCAAGACATGATCAACCCAATCAAAAGTAGCTTGATCTAGAAAAAGATCATTTTTACCCCCTAACAAATTGTAGTGATCATAATCTTCCCAAACCCGAAAATTATTTGAGCCAAATGTAGCCGATGTCACGGGAATAATTCCATCACTAACCCTTGTCTGCTGGTTGATGTTATCTTGATTAATTAAATCAATAATGATCCCCCCCAGTTGCGCTACCCGTCGATTACTTGTGGTTGCCTGTGAATAGCGTAATTGACTATCCAAAGCAGTGTACATCGCATCAACCGCATACCGAGTAAAACCAACTGACGGTAAATTGATTTGCCCTGCAAACAACATGATCTCACTTTTGGCTTGACCTGTTTCTGGATAACCATTTACCAAATCATCAGACCCATTTAATAACCAAGATACTATTTTGTGAATGTTACCCTGAGCACCTGGCCCCCATTTTTGGTTTACAGCTGCTTCAACTTTGGGCTGATCAGCCAACGGACTACCTAAAATTGGTGCACCTATAATCACTGCACCATCAATTAATTGGTAGCGCTGATCAACAATCCAACTAACTAGACCGCCTTCACTATGGCCCACTAAACATATCTGGCTATCCCTCCAGTCGGGATGATTTTGGATCAAACCAACTAGATCTTCTGCCACTTTAGGAGGATTTTGGTGTGTATTGTATGTATAGAACCAAACTTCCACACACTGTGACAATTGCTGGCCTGTCGCTTGTGAACAAGCATAATTTAGTTGATCCAGTTTGCTAGCAAACAAGCTTTCAACAGTCGCCTGGGTTTGACCATTGACAGTTGTGTCTGCCATGAAACGACCATGGATAAACAAGATTTTCTTGGAAGATACAAAGGATTGCCCGGATAGTTTATAGAGCTGTCCCGAGCCACACTCTGGTTGCTGGTTGTTGGAATTATTGTTTGAAGAATCCCCACAACCCAACAAAAACAACGACAAACAGACCAATATTATGGCCCTCATGTCTCATCACTCCTTTTTTGTTTAAGATGTCAAGTTACTTCAGAATATCCGCAAGCTCTTTAGCTAATTGATTAGTTTGAGCAGTTTTCGTCTTAGTCTTTAATTTTTGCCATTGTCCATTAGCAAAGACCTCTAATTCTACACTAATTTCTCCTGGGTGTCTCTCTAGAGTGTCTTTGAGTATTTTGAGCCCACCACTATTAAATGATTTTGGCACTTTAATTAGCAAATTGCCACCGATAAATTTGAACTTTACAGTGTTGTCTGGTGGGGATGATTGAGATTGGTGACCATTCGTATTGTCGGGTAGCCGATTGAGCAAATCTTCAGTTAATTCAGTTACATTATCGGCAACTATTTTGGCTTCACTATTAACTATAATATCACTACCTTCTTCTATGACTCTGTCTTTTACATTCACTCTACCTTCAATAACTACAACCTTATCTACTGCCAACGCCCCATTAGAATTGTTCATTAAATTAGGGAAAACAATAACTTCCATGCTCCCGCTTAAATCCTCCAAGCGCATAAAAGCCATTGGTTCGTGGTTACGTGTTAACACTTTCTTTATAGACGTAATGATACCACCCACTTTAACTTTTTGATTATCCATACTACCATTCAACTGGGCGATACTAGTAACCTTACCACTTAATTTAGGCATAATTTCTTTTAAAGGGTGCTTGGACACAAAAGCGCCCAACAATTCTTTTTCCCACACCAAGCGTTCTTGTTCAGTAGATTTATTAGCAGATTTCAATTTAAAGGTTGGCGCTGGCATTGTCCCGCCACTAAACATACCTATTTGGTTAACATCGCTATGGTGATGAGCACTAGTAACAAATTCAACCATACTGTCCACATTTTCAAATAATTCTTTACGATCGCCAAAATCATCTAATGCACCCGATTTAGATAACGCTTCTAATGTCTTTTTACTTAATGCTTCTCTGGGAACCCGAGTCAAAAAACCCATTAAGCCAGCATACACACCACCATTTTTGCGCTCTTCTTCAATGAGCTCAGATACTTTGCGCCCAACATTCTTAATTACATTTAACCCAAAACGAATATTACCTGTCTCTTTAACCACCGCAAAATCTGTGAAACTCTCATTAACCGATGGTGGCAAAACTTTAATATTAAATCTTTCTGCTTCAGCAATATCTTTAGCCACTCGATCTAAATCGCCTTGGTCAGAAGTTAATAAAGCCGCTAAAAATTCGTTGGGATAATGTACTTTAAGATAGGCAGTCCAATAAGCAATTACGGCGTAAGAAGCCGCATGAGCTTTATTAAAACCATAGCTAGCAAAAGGTTTAACAAATTCAAACAGCTGATCAGCTATTTTTTTATTAATACCATTTTTGAGTGCTCCATCAATAAACTTCTTTTGTTGTTCCATCAGCAATCCTCTGATTTTTTTACCAATGGCTTTGCGCAAAACATCTGCTTCGCCCAAAGTAAAGCCACACAAATCACGGGCAATTTGCAAAACTTGTTCCTGATACACAGCAATCCCATAAGTTTCTTTGAGAATGGGCTCTAGTTTAGGATGCAAATATTCAATTTTTTTACGCCCATGTTTGCGATCAATAAATTCTGGGATTAACTCAATCGGCCCTGGGCGGTAAAGTGACACCATGGCAATTAAATCATCTAAAACTGTGGGTTTTAATTCTTGTAAATTGCGCCGCATCCCCTCACTTTCAAATTGGAATACTCCTACTGTTTCCCCGCGGCTTAACAAAGTAAAAGCAACTTTATCATCAAACGGAATCTCATTGATTTTGATATCTTGATCGCGGGTCTTACGAATAATCCGCAAAGCATTTTTAATAATGGTCAAATTTTTAAGACCCAGAAAATCTATTTTCAAAAGGCCCAACTGTTCGATTGGCTTCATAGAATATTGGGTGACTAAAGCTATTTCCCCTTTAACTGCTCGTTGCAAAGGGGTATAGTTGACCAAATCTTTATCGCCAATCACTACTCCAGCCGCATGGGTAGAAGTATGCCGCGCCACCCCTTCCAGATGTTGAGATAAATCGAGCAATTTTTTTATACTGTCGTTTTCTGCGTAATCTTTCTTTAATTCATCCACAGTCTCTATAGCTTCTTTCAACCCTAAACCAAATGGGATTAATTTAGCTACCCGGTCAACCTCCGTATAGGCAAGTCCCAAAGCTCTACCAGTATCTCTGACAGCTGCTCTACCAGCCATTGTCCCAAAAGTGATAATCTGAGCCACCCTGGCTTCACCATATTTGTCCACTACATATTTAATCACTTCATCTCTTCTATCATCCGCAAAATCTATATCAAAATCTGGCATACTAATACGTTCCGGATTTAGAAATCGTTCAAAGAATAACCCATAAACTAATGGATCAAGATCGGTAATATGTAACGCATACGAAACTATACTAGCTGCTCCACTACCCCGGCCAGGACCGACCATAATCTCCTGATTTTTAGCCCATCGCACCATATCTGAAACAATCAAAAAGTATGATTCATAGTTCATTTTATGAATTACTCCCATTTCGTACTCAACGCGTTTAAGTACTGCTTCGCTAGGGTTGTCACCAAACCGATCCTTAATACCTTCTTGTACTAATTTATTCAAATATGTCTTATCGTCAGTTTCACCATCTGGCAAATCAAAGCGCGGGATAACAATTTTCCCTAAGGGGATTTCCACATCGCAAAGATCAGCAATTCTTTGAGTATTAGTAACCGCTTCTGGCACATCAGCAAAAGCTTGTTGCATAAATTCTGGGGTTTTGAAATCAAATACCTCACCTTTCATAGAAAACCTATCTTCATCCGTAACTTTAGCACCAGTTTGCACACACAACAAAACATCTTGGGCTTCGGCATCTTCAGGATATAAATAATGTGAATCACAAGTAGCTACCATCGGCAAATGCAATTCTGTTGCCAACTCTTTAATAACTTTATTTACTTGCATTTGTTCTGGGATATTAAAATGTGGCATCATTTCCAAATAATAATTCTCACCAAATAGATTGTGATGCCATTCCGCAACTTGTTTGGCTGTTTCTTTACCTTTCTCTTTAATCGTGGTAGCTAATTCACCCGCTAAACACCCTGACAAACAAATTAACCCTTCTGCATTCTGGGCTAAATAATCATGATCGATGCGCGGACGATAATAATAACCATCTAAATGAGCTTTAGTAGTGATTTTTAACAAATTAAGATACCCTTGATAATTTTTCGCTAATAAAGTCAAGTGGTAATAACCCTTTTTGCCTAGGGTAGTAACCTTTTCTTCCAAACTACCTTTTGCCATATAAACTTCACAACCAATAATTGGCTTTAACCCCTGCTTTTTACATTCCAAATAAAACTCGATTGCCCCGTACATAACCCCATGATCAGTTAATGCCACAGCAGTTCCCCCTTGTTGCTTAGCTACTCTAACCAGATCTGGGATTTTACTCAGACCATCTAATAAGCTGTAGTGACTATGAACATGCAAATGGATCAATTTCCTCCTACACCAAAATAAATAACGTACTTCTTATTCTAACAAACTATCGCTTTTTGTCTCATCGTTTGCGCCGCTCGAAAAATAACCAACTTAACAATACGATAAGAAAAATAACAGCTAAAATAATTACTAACCACCAGACCCAACTCAACACAAAGTGAGTTAAACCTACTGCGGCGTTTACAATTACCTGCCCAAATGCAGTTTCGGCTAAGAACCAAACTCCAATCAAAAAAATTAATATACCTAGAAAAATTTCTCGCAGTAAATATGGCCTAGATTCACTAAAATAAGCTAACGCATTAAAAATAGCATGCAGGGCCCCTTTCGGTTGGTAATCTTTCCCCATCATATCTAGAATAGCTCGCAAATATATGGCCGTAGCATCCTTAGCAGTTTTTTGATCAACAAAAAACCCAGGAACTTCCACAATATCCTCATAAACTTTACGCACTTCCAATAAACCTTTAAGATTAGAAAACAAATTAGAAGAATTCTGGATGGCCTCATTGACTGTATCGCCAAAACTAATGATGCCAAGAACTTCCCGGAATAGTTTATCAGCTTCAATCACTGCCATATTTAGCGCAGATTTATTTTTCTGCACCAATAATTTTTCAATCCGATCCCACTCTCTCTCAATCACAATTTCTTCTTGATCGATTACTTGGTTTTGGTTTGGTTCTAATATTTCTTCCATATCTAAAAGAAGTTAATAATTCGATCTGGCACAAATTTATATTTATACAATGTAACCAATGGCGCTAATTTACTATCTTGCTTTATGATACCAAGTATATCTGCTTCACTAGTCCCAGCCGCAACCCTAACCACACCTCTTTTCTTGCCTTTTTCCTGCACTACAATATCAACTTGTTGCAATTTTGCTTTATCGGGGTCAGCTATGGGCCACGCATTCACGAACACACTAGTTTTTTTGCCTAAAACATTTTGCCATAACTCTTCGGCGAGATGCGGGGCGAAGGGAGCTAATAGAATAACAAAATCTTCGATCCAACTAGTACTTTTGCCATCTTCGATGGCTTCATTTACAAAAATCATAAAACTACTTACAGCCGTATTAAAATGAAACGATTCAATGTCGCTAGTTATTTTGATAATTAAGCGATGAAGATCATTATCTTTGCTCTCGTCTGCAGACATCTTACTGCGTTCTTGTATTAAACGATACGTCCGATCCAAAAATTTCTTCACTCCTTCAATGCCAGCTGTATTCCAAGGTTTAGGTTGGTCAAACGGCCCCATAAACATTTCGTACATGCGCAAGGCATCAGTACCAAACCCTTCTATAACTTCATCAGGATTAACTACATTGCCTTTGGATTTGCTCATTTTTTCGCCATTTTCCCCTAAAATCATGCCTTGATGACGCAATTTTAGGAATGGCTCATCAAAATCGATGTAGCCAAGCTTATATAATACTTTGGTAATAAATCGGGCAAAGATTAAATGACCCGTAGCGTGCTCCGCTCCCCCCACATAGACATCTACCGGCAACCAATATTTTAATTTGTCTTTGCCGGCAAACTCTTTGGTATTTTTGGGATCGGCATAGCGCATATAATACCACGAAGAACAAACAAAAGTATCCAGCGTATCATATTCACGACGCACGGCATCAGCATATCCAGCCGGCAATCTTTTGAATTCTTCTGAATAAGCTAATGGCGACTCGCCGGTGGGCTTAAATTCAACATCAGTCGGCAAAATTACCGGCAAATCTGTTTCTTTGACAGGGATAGGGTTATCATCTTTGTCGTACAGAATCGGGATGGGTGCCCCCCAATATCTTTGGCGCGATACTAACCAATCTCTTAATCGATATTTGGTAGTGATCGTACCACCAACAGCTTGGGCAATCTCCCTCCCAGCAATTTCCCAATCTTTCCCATCAAATTTACCTGAATTAATTAACATTCCTTGCCCTATAAATGGTAACTTTCCATCCCCTTTTATAACCTCTACTATTGGTAAGTTAAACTTGTTAGCAAACTCAAAATCTCTGGTATCGTGAGCTGGCACACACATCACTGCACCATAACCATAACCAGCTAAAACATAATCAGCCACCCAAATTGGAATCTCTGCATTATTGGCTGGGTTAATAGCATAAGCACCGGTGAATACTCCAGTTTTATCTTTGGTTTCAGTAATGCGATCTAATTCGGTTTTTTTAGCAGTAGCTTCCTGATATTTTTGCACCTCTGCTCGTTGCTTCTCGTCAACAATTTTTTCTATATCTGCATGTTCTGGCGCTAACACCATATATGTCGCCCCAAATAAAGTATCTGGACGAGTAGTAAAGACTTTAATCTTTAAATCAGCATCTTTTACTGCAAATTCTATATCGACACCTTCTGATTTACCGATCCAATTGCGCTGGATTTCTTTAGTACTTTCTGGCCAATCTAATTTTTCTAATCCTGTCAGCAAATCTTCGGCAAAATCAGTGATCTTAAAAAACCACTGTTTCAATTTTTTTTGTATCACTGCCGTACCACAACGTTCACAGCGGCCACCCACTACCTGCTCGTTAGCTAATACAGTTTTATCATTGGGGCACCAATTTACTAAAGCTTCTTTTTGATAAGCTAAACCATTTTTATATAATTGTAAAAACAGCCATTGCGTCCACTTATAGTACTCTGGGTCGGATGTCACAATCTGCCGATCCCAATCATAAGAAAAACCCGACATCTTAAGCTGTTGACTGAATCGTTCGATATTTCTGGCAGTATTTTCAGCCGGCGGAATATTCTTTTTAATAGCTGCGTTCTCGGCTGGTAAACCAAAAGCATCAAAACCTACTGGATATAAAACAGAATACCCTTTAAACCGGTAGTAATGGGCAAAAATATCACTAGCGGTATAGCTTTCTATGTGCCCCATATGTAGCCCATCCCCTGATGGATATGAAAACATATCCAAAACATATTTTTTCTCACCAGTTTCCTGAGTGATAAAGATTTTATGTTTTTCCCAAAATTTCTGCCATTTAGCATCCAAGGTCTGGTGGTCGTATTTTGATTTAATCTCCGCCATATTAATAAATTAAACTCCTATGAGAGCACCTCAATTTTAACACAAGCTCAGATTGGATAGATAAAAACCGCCAATTAAGGCGGTTAGGCGGTAAACCTGCTGGTTATATCAATCATCACCAACAACAGATTCGATACAACCATCATCCCACGAGACATAGAAACTCATGATTGGGCTTTCACCCCCCTTGCGTCGTTCTGCATGAATCCAATCATCCAATCCCATTCCTTCGGGCAGACCATCCCCCATTTTGTCATACTTCGCCAGACCACCACCCAAGGGAGCTACTCCTTTATCAACTGGCCGACTATTATGACCAGACCGGCGTATACCACTGGATGTCGTGATCGCCACCAGAAATATTTCCCCCTTGGAATCAATCTCCATGAAATAATCTCTTACATAAGATTGGAAGGCCTGAGGGGTTTGAGGAAGATCCAACTTCCGAATCATTATAAACCCGGCAAATTTATGAGCCATTTTGGTTGCCTCCTTAGGGGCTAAATGAATGAACACTACAGCTAAACTTAACTGCAGTAATAATCTATTATAACAAAGATTGCCCTAGCAAAATAAGATGGCACTATTTGATCTGGTAATCAACGGCTCATTGATGAGCCATTGATCTAGTTTACGATTGGTGGACCGTACCGGATTCGAACCCTCCTTCGCCCTGTCGGGCTACGGACGGACAGGCCGGTGACTTTGTGTGGTGGAGCTGATGGGAGTCAAACCCACGACCTCTTGTATGCCATACAAGCGCTCTAATCAGCTGAGCTACAGCCCCATTGCAATTAGGATAGCTGACAATCTATATCTTATCAAGCTATACTAGGAATATGAATAGATCAATCCAATTCTTAGGAGCCTGCGGCATGGTTACAGGTTCTAATTATCTAATTACCATGGATAATACGAAATTACTAGTTGATTGCGGACTTTTTCAGGGAGACCGTAAAAACAAAGAACGAAATTATGAACCATTTTTATTCAATCCCGCTGAAATAGATTTTGTCATCCTTACCCATGCTCACTTGGACCATTGTGGCCGGCTACCCAAGCTATATCGAGAAGGTTTCCGAGGAAAAATCTATTGTACCCCTCCTACGGCCGAACTAGCCAAGATAATTCTAACTGATGCGGCTCAAATCCAAGAACATGGGGTTACCGAAGAACAAATTGAAATATTATTCAACCGCGCCGATGCTAATAACACCACTAAACTTTTCCGCAAGCTCAAATATAATACTCCCGTGCAAATCACTCCCAAAATTAAACTACGTTTTCAGGATGCTGGCCATATTTTAGGCTCGGCATTAGTGGAATTATGGCTGGATGATAAAAAAATTGTCTTTTCAGGAGATTTAGGCAACAGCCCTGTGCCAATATTGGAAAACCCTGCCATCATTAAAGAAGCAGATTATGTGGTCTGCGAATCTACCTATGGTAATCGCCTCCACGCACCTATATCAGCCCGTTCTCAAGATATTATCGATGCCGTGAAGTTCGCTAAAAAACATAATTCCATGATTATCATGCCTTCTTTTGCTATGGAACGAACTCAAGATTTGCTTTATACATTTAATCTGTTAATTAATGAAAAAAAAATCCCGCGCATCCCAGTTATTTTAGATAGCCCTCTCGCTAGTGCCTTAACACCAATTTATAAAAACCATACAGATTTATTTGATAAGGATTTCCAAAAATATCTTAAAACTGACCCCGATCTATTTGATTTCCCCGGGTTAGAAATTACCAAAACTACCATGCAATCCAAAAAATTAAATACGCGCAAAGAAGCAACTGTTATTATTGCTGGGTCTGGTATGGCGGATGCTGGACGAGTGCCTCACCATATTTTGCACCACGGTAGTAACCCCACCACCCAAATAATTTTCACTGGCTACCAAGTCGCCGGGACTACTGGACGAAAAATATTAGATGGGGTAAAAAGATTAAGCATTTATGGACACTACGCCACAATAAATGCCCATGTCAAAAATATTGAATCCTTCTCTGCTCATGCTGATCAAGCAGGGTTACTCAATTGGTTAGGTGGTTTTACTGCTAAACCAACTGTATTTATTACTCACGGAGAAGATGAATCCAGAGAAATTTTAGCCACTAAAATAACCCAACAACTTAAGCTTGCTAACACTCAACCAAAGCTCAACGAACTAATCGAGCTTTAGAACTTAAGATTCTTAGCTACTATAGATAAGTATGGTAGGGGTTTTTCTTTACCAGTTAAAGCATGATAGATACCTAAAATACTCGCGGCACCAAACACTAGCCATGCCAACTTATAAAGAAATTGGATAAGACCAACTGCACGATAAGAAAATACTCCCTCCAAAAATGACTCAACTAGCCACAAAACAAACCAAATTACTATTTCCACAATAAACAAAGTCATCCCCTGCTTAACATGGAAGCTCACAAAGTGGTTATTTTTTTTGGCGACCAATGGGATAACAAATAAACCTGATAGATAACTGATCGCCGCAAATAGTTTAGTATCGGCATCAAGTTTATCACTAACCACAGGAGTAACTGCCTCACTAACAGCCCCCACTTCATTAGTAACTGGTTCGTTGACTGGGATATTAGCATGTATCGTCTCGGGTGGAACAACCTCTTCTGGCTGTTGGGGTAAGATTGGTTCTTGCTGATTATTAGATATCTGATTTGATTGGTGCTCTTCCATCATATAATTGCTGATTAATACTATAAATAGAGATAAGCCCTATGCTCAAAAATAATATAAGTCTTCCTTGCTGTAAAGTCCAAAGATAATGATCAAACAACCCTATGGTTAGTATACCAACATATCCCAGCCAAACACCCCAACCTAACAAATTACGAGTGCGCCAAGTCGACCACCACCCTACCACCAATACACTTAGTAACAACCATATTAGTAATAACCCACCCACTACACCAGTTTCAGCTAAAGCTAACAAATAAATATTATGAATAGGCTGGTAATCCCAAACTTGATGACCAATAGAATATTCCCAACCAGATTTATTAGTATCATAGTGCCACCCAAACGATTTGATGTCATCTTGTTCTAATTTTAAAGAATATTGGCCCACACCTAACCCAAACCAAGACGACACAGCAAAAACATCTTGAAATTGTTCCCATTGTCCCACCCGAGAAACTATTGATTCTCGCTCAATATTGTTTTGGTTTAAATCAAACCGAGAAGTAATAGCTGGCCATTGATAAACTATCAACCCTAATACTATGCCGAGTGTAATAATCAACAACCACCAATTTACTTTGACTAAGTAGTGCCCCAATATACTAGCAGTGACAAGTAAAAATAAGCCAGCCAAACCCATGGCTAACCAAGCCGACCGAGAAAAACTCAATATGATAGCAACGAAGCTTAAGGTGATTATCGCCCAAATAATTAATTGCTGCCAATAAATCTTTACCCCGCTATACCCAGCTATTAAAACAGTAGTTGCATAAGCAAGTATGCCTCCTAAAATATTAGCATGAGGTAACGTACCATGTGCTCTTAATTGGCGTTCACCTGCAACCAAAACCACAGGGATACCCAGTTCATTAGGGTTAAGCACTGATTCCCCCAACCATTTCCACCCTAGCGACCGATTAACCCAGTACTGCCCCGTAGCTAAAACATTTTGTAATACAACCCCCATTGCCAATGGCCATAATAAATTTCTAATATCTTTCACATGATTGAGCAAATATAAATAAAAACTAAAGAATAATGTGAAGTGCCCTACCGCTAAAGCCGCCACAGCTCCGTTGCCTGTAGAACAACTGGTGATAATTACACTCACCCACATCCAAACTAACCACAAAATCATAGCATAAGTGATACTTTTTGGCCCCCAAACAAAACTTGTTCTCTTAAAAAAAATCTCCACCAGCCAGACAACCAACAAACATAAAATTACAACATCTGATAAATAAAAACTCAATGAAGCATATTCAAAAAATTCGCCATTGTGATAGGCGAAGAAAAAAGTATGCCGTAATTGCCAAGGTAAAACAATTATAGCTAACCACAATAAGTATCTATTTAGTCTTTCCAGCCAGATCATTTAAGGTTTGTTCAATTGCATCGCTCACCTGAGCCCGACGATCATTAAAATGCAATTTAATTATATCCCGATTTGTCATCACTTCGGGATGGACACCCAATCGGCGCAGATTTAACTCAATAATCCGTCGTTGTTTGGTATAAACCCAAGCTTCCAGTTTATCCCCCCACCTGCCAGACAGCATTTGCTCTGCCAAGCGCTGTAACCAACTACCAGACAAATAACGATACTTTTTTAATTTTGGCTGGTGCCATGCTACCGGCAAATCATTTTTAAACCATTGATTAACTTGGCGAAATTGCCGATGTTCCCCGTCTGGCCAAATCGGCACCATATCCGCTAGCCAGTATGACAAGTAATAATCCCGATCAATTGCTAAAGACTGTACATCCAAAACTTTATCACTAAGATAAAATTCTGGAGAAAATTTAGCAAATCTATCCATACTACGCACGCGCAGATTCAAAATATTAAAAACTACTAACAGATAGGCGCGCATTGTCCATAATCGTTTAGTTTGCCCAATAATTAATAAATCAATATCACTGTTTTTGCCCACATTATTGTAAGCGGATGTATTGGTAACATAAACTTGATGTATAAATGGGATGTAAGAAAAAAGCCAACGCCACCGTTCTACCTTACTCCAAATTTTCTGGGCCAATTGTTCCCGCAGATCACGTTGAGGCACCCAATCCCCCAGCCAAAATAGCCCTTGGGATTGGTTTATCTTAGGCAATGATTTTACTACTGCCACTACCTCTTCTTCTGTTAAATCCTGCCGCCAAGAGTATCTTTTTAACTCCTTCAATGTAAGCGGAAATTTAAACCAACTAAAGAAAATTATCGGCACCAGAATTGATTTTTTATGAATTTGGCTGACCATAGGGTTTCTCAATTACCTTATAGTATACCGCAACCACCTATCTCACCTACCTTATTTTATGTTAAGTTTAGGTTATATGAAAAAGATAGTCTTTAGTGGCATCCAACCAACCGGCATCCTACATTTAGGTAATTATTTTGGTGCCATCAAACAATGGATTGCCCTCCAAGAGGATTACCATTGCTATTTTTGCATCGTGGATCTGCATGCCATTACTTTACCGCAAGAGCCAGATAAACTGCGTGAACAAATCCACCAAATCGCGGCGGTATATTTAGCCGCTGGGCTAGACCCGAAAAAAGTTACCATGTTTGTACAATCAAGTATCCCCGCTCACAGCGAAGGGGCATGGCTACTTAATAATATCGCGCACATGGGTGAACTTTCTCGCATGACTCAATACAAAGAGAAAAAAGACAACCAGACTAATGTATCTGTAGGTTTATTCGATTACCCAGTCTTAATGGCGGCAGATATTTTGCTTTATGATACTAATCTAGTCCCTGTGGGCGAAGACCAGAAACAACATGTTGAATTAGCCAGAGATTTAGCTGAACGGTTTAATAACCGATTTGGCACAACCTTTACTGTGCCAGAACCGATGTTGGCAAAAGTTGGGGCTCGGATCATGGGATTAGACGATCCAACTAAAAAAATGAGTAAATCAGCCAACAGCGAAGCTAACTACATCACCCTTACTGACGATCCAGAAGTAGCCAAGAAAAAAATTCTTAAAGCTGTGACAGATTCTGGGTCAGAAATAAAATTTGACCCCGCCACCAAGCCAGCTATTTCCAACTTACTCACTATTTACTCTTTAACTGCCGACATTCCCATCAACCAACTAGAACAACAGTATACAGATAAAAATTATGCCGATTTTAAACAAGATCTCGCTGAAGTAGTAGCTAAATTCCTATCAAATTTCCAAGCCAAACTATTAACTCAAAACTCTGCCAACATTACTACTATATTAGAGGCTGGTGCCCGCTCTGCTAATCAAATTTCCAGCCAAAAAATTAAAACTCTTCATCAAAAGATGGGCCTAGGCATCTTTTAGATTATTTTTATCTAAAAATAATCCTACCCGCCCACCTGTATTACACCTGATTTTAGAACGGCTCAACGACACTCTCGTTGAGCCGTTTCAGGCTATACTCTGATTTCAGCCAAATAGGGAGCTTGGAGTTCCAGAATAACGCGGAATTTGCGCATTAGTTCACCTTGGCCAGGTCTAACCAGATATTCCGACCGGGTGGGCAACTTATCTCCTCGCCATTCTTTGGATTGATATAACCATTGAACTGGTGTCATTTCATAATCAACTGGGTAGATAATATCTTTAACAATAAAAGCTGATCCTTTTGTTTTTTTACCCATGGGATGAGGTACTTTAATGGCTGAAGGGATTTTTTCTGATTTTATAGTATTGATTGGAGTATAATTCCGACAGTATTTTGTCTGGCTTTTTGGACTTTTGGCGCCAACACCATCCGAACAAAAAACCAAAACTTTTTTAGGTTTCTTTTGAATAATTTCGTTATGCCACGCTCCCAAAGTTTCTGGAGTCCGATATTGAAATGACCAAAGCGTCCAGCCGTTATCTTTGATTTCTTGTTGCTTTCTTTTAATAATTTCTTCAGCTGATTCTCCAGCATGGGGTCCAAAGGGATGCCAAAATCCAATTTCAAATTTTAGTTTATGATTTTCCATAAATAATTATTCACATATACGATTCTGGCGTCGTTCTGCTGGCCAGCAGAACTCCCCAGAATGACGGCGATCTTTTTGTGATTTTGTGGGGTCTGCCCATTGGAGCGAAAACGCCCGGCCTTCTTAAAATTATCGCAGCGAAGGCATTGTTTGACTCTGCTGTACAGCAGAGGAGTTTGCCGAAAGCCAGAAAGATAATTTTAAGGTAACGGCCAAGTTGAAGCGACTGGGCAGGACTTTTGGTTACTTTTCCCTGGCCGCAAAAGCCCGGCACCCTGGCCGCGTACCGTAGCAACGGGCAGGCGGGCAGGCTAGAAAAGTAACAAGAATTTGCGTTACTTTCTAAAGTATCAGAACTCAATGCCTTTTCGAGCTTCTTGCCCATGGTCAAAATAATGTTTGATTTTTTTCATTTCGGTAGCAAGGTCAGCTAATTTCACAAATTCTGGAATAGGTTTGTGACCAGTAATAATCACCTCCCCTTTTTGCACAGCTTTTTTAATTAAACTGATAGTTTTGGCTTTGGGAATAAACTTCATGGCTACGGCATCCATTAATTCGTCCAGAATTAAAATATCGTATTTGGTTTTTTTAATGGTTTTCTCTAAAAATTCTAAGCCTTTGATAGCTAATTGCTTGTGCTCAATGGAAGCGGGCTTGTCCCAAGTAAAATAATCGGGACCAAATTGATGAATTGCAAAATTCTTGCCTAATAATTTAGCGGCTTTCATTTCGCCAATGTCTGGCCTCCCTTTTAGCCATTGCACCATGATGACTTTTTTGTTGTGGCCAACGGCGCGTAAGGCTGACCCTAAAGCCGCCGTGGTTTTGCCTTTACCGAAGCCGTAATAAAGATGGATGTAGTGGGTTTTCTTTGTCATTTAATTTATACGATTCTGGACAAGTCACCGACCCCCCTTGAGGGTTTCCGACCCGGAGGGCCAGAATGACGGAAAAAGGGGCCTGGATTCCCACCTCCGCGGGAATGACAGCAGAGAGATGGATGTAGTGGGTTTTGTTAGTCATTGGATTTATACGATTCTGGACAAGCCAGAATGACGGGAAAAATGAGTCGGGAAAGTAACAGAAAAGGTTTAGGCGGCAGTTCTAGCTATTGCTTGGGTGTGGGAGATTTCGGCTTGATCAACTAATCCCATAATTGCAGAATAATCATCAGACTCCAAAAAACTGGAGTGATCGGAGAGATATGTTCTAGCTTCACTATATTTTTTTTGAGCAACTAGAGCCACCACCTCGGATTTAATCATGTGCCGGCGCTTGGCCTCATCCGCAATCTCTAATTTTGCTTGATTCACCACTTTAGGTTTGCCATCAGCCTCGACATCGGCAAAAGTAACAATCAAGTCTTTAGCTTTAGTCAGCGATAATTTGTTGGATTGTAATAATTTAAACAATTGTTGTTTGTTTTTAGCCACATCTTTCAAGATTGCTGATAGTTCGGCCAATAACCGATGTTTTTCTTGGTAACTTAATCGATCAGCCATCATCTCCCAAGTAGCTTTTTCGCGATTGGTTAATAAATCAGTATTCAATTTATCAGAAATGGCGCCAGTTATCTCCAGACCAGAAGAAATAAAATCATCAATGATCTCGATGAGATTGTACATATGCTCGATTTCGGTGCAAGCATCAAAACCATCTTCCCAATCTCTGGCTTCTTTACTTGTGAATACATCTAAAGCCAGAGCTTCGGAAATTTTGCTGTGCATAGCTCGGCGCAAACTAGAAACTTCACCGGCGATATCTTCGGTTTCGGTTGTTGTAACCTCTACTGGAGCAATATTTTGTTCGATATTTTCCATAATCAGATTTATTTATACGATTCTGGAGTCGCCCATAGGCTCCCCAGAATGACGCCTTAAGGCGAGCATTGGAGCTTGAGCGTTCTGGTGTTTAATTCCAGCCCTTGGAGTCCGAGCATCTTCGTTTTTAACCCCATAGAGCAAATTGCGTTATCTGGTAGAAAAATTGTCGCAGTGAAGGCGTTGTTTGAGCCTGAAAGGCGAGTTCGCCGATAACCAGAAAGATAATTTTTCTTTTCAGATAGCAATTTGGGATTGGGCCCGCCTTTGGGTGTCACCCGTTTGGCGGCGCAAATGGGTGACTAAGAACAACCAGTGGTGGTGGCGCATTCTTTGCAGGCAAAACAACTGCCTGATCGCACCATCAGAGCCCCACAGGTCGGACAAATCGGCGCATACTTATAATCACTCTCATTAGAAACACTTGCCCCAACCGCATCAACGTTAAGAGTCAATACTGGCTGATCATCTGAAACGGGAACTTCGGCTGGGGATACATTAGGTTCTAACCCGCTTTCATATTCGTGATTAGTATGATCGTGGCCATTCATAATTCCTAAAGCTACCTGGCGATCTAATGATAAAAAGTTCATCCCTAACCACTTGCCGATATAATCAGCAATGGATTTTGCCATAGGAATATCCGGATTGTCTGTCATCCCCCATGGATCAAATCGCAAATTGATAAATGATTTAATCACTGATTCTGCCGCTACTCCTTCTTGTAACATTTTGGAACATAGAATTGCCATAGCATTCAAGAATCCTGATACTACCGAGCCTTCCTTGCCAGCATTGATAAAAATTTCCCCTAAATCACCATTTTCAAAGCGATTGGCAGTAATAAACACGCGGTGTTGACCATTAATAATAACTTTATGAGTTACACCTTCTCTGGTTTGGGGTAAATCGCGACGGCGCGATGGCACTACCAGCGAACCGCCACTACCACTTTGTTTGGCAGTCAGCGGTTGCGAAGATTTGCTGTTGTCCCGATAAATTGCAATCGCCTTTAGGCCTTTGCGCCAAGCATCTACATAAATCTGTTCAATTTCTTCCACCGTCGCTTCTTCCGGCATGTTAACGGTTTTAGAAATGGCTCCCGAAACAAATGGCTGAACGGCCGCCATCATTTCAACATGTGCCATCGGTTGGATAAATCTGATCCCGCCATTGCATTTGCTGGCACAATCAAAGATAGGTAAGTGTTCTGGTTTTAATTCGGGGGCGCCTTCGATGGTGCCTTGTTCTAAAATATGTTGTTTAATTTGTTCGGTTTGATCAACTGTATAGCCTAGCTGTTTTAAGGCCGGTTCAACTGATTGGTTCACAATTGAGTAACCTCCCCCGCCAGCCAGCTTTTTATATTTAACTAAGGCAAAGTCTGGTTCGATGCCAGTAGTATCCACATCCATTAATGGCCCAATTGTCCCTGTAGGAGCCAGCACCGTGACTTGGGCGTTACGATAACCATTGAGTTCCCCTTGGGCCAAAGCGAGCTGCCAATCCTCTACAGCGGCCTCCTGTAACTGCACTGGCGCATCGGTGATACTACCCACGGCATACTTGTGCATTTTGATCACTTCTAGCATGCTAGTAGCATTGGATTGATACTCTGCAAAAGCACCCAGTTTACTGGCGATCATTGCCGACATCGCATAAGCCCGCCCCGTCATTATGGCAGTTAAAGCGGCGGCTGTACCTCTGGCTGTGGCACTATCATAAGCTAAACCATTACGCATCAAATAAGCCCCTAAATTGGCATAGCCCATACCCAACGGACGAAACTGATGAGACTGTTTCGCCATCTCTTCATAAGTATAAGAAGCAAAATCTACTAAAATCTCTTGGGCTAAAATAATTAGCTCAATCGCTTTGCGATAAGCCACAATATCAAAATTGCCCTCGGCATCCATAAACTTAACCAAATTAAGCGAAGCGAGATTACAGGCCGTATCATCTAAAAACATGAATTCGCTACAAGGGTTGCTGGCATTAATTTTCCCGGCCATTTTGCAGGTATGCCAACGATTTACCGTCGTGTCATATTGCATGCCGGGATCAGCACAGCGCCAAGCCGCTTCCGAGATCATCCGCATCAGCTCTCTGGCTTTGTAAGTGCGATGCACCTCGCCGGTTGTACGCAATTTAGTGCTCCAATCCCCGTCTTCTAAATAACTTTGCATGAAATCGTCTGTCACCCGTACCGAATTATTGGAATTTTGTCCGGACACAGTATGATAAGCCTCGCCATTAAAGTCTGCATCATAACCTTCGCGAATTAACGCCAACGCTTTGTCTTCTTCTTTAGCTTTCCATTTGATAAAATCTTCAATTTCGGGATGATCAATATCCACAATTACCATTTTGGCTGCCCGCCGGGTAGTCCCGCCGGATTTAACTGTCCCCGCACCCGCATCAAATACTTTCAAGAACGACATCATCCCCGACGAACTTCCACCATTGGACAAACCTTCGTAATGGGAACGCAAATTAGAAAAATTACTACCAGTACCGGAACCAAATTTAAATAATCTAGCCTCGCGTCTTAGTAACTCAAAAATGCCCTCCAGTGAATCATCAACTGATTGAATAAAACAAGCACTACACTGCGGGTGCTTGTAGGCATTGATAACGATTTCGATTTGCCCAGTTGTCTGGTTATAATAAAAATTTTGAGATGCTCGTTCGATACCATAGGCATGCCACATCCCGACATTAAACCAGACTGGCGAATTAAAAGCAGCTTTTTGGTGCAACAAAATATGGGTAAGTTCATCCTGAAAAACTTTGGCTTCTGCCCCATCAAAATATTTTAATTCTTCCCCTGCTTGAGCAATCGCCAAAGCTACTCGACTAATCATCTGTTTAACACTTAACTCTCGGCCTTCTGGAGTAGGCAAACCCTTTTTACGAAAATATTTATAGGCGGCAATGTTAACAGCCGTATCTGACCACGATACGGGAGCTTCAACTTCTAAATCAATTAACGCCTTGTTTTCTTTACTATCAAAAATGTAGGCGCGACGCTTCCCCCATTCCACTTCACTAAAAACATCCTGAACATCCTCTTTTGTGAAATATCGCGAGACCAAGCCCACCTTAGATTGCATTAATGCCATATCTTCTCCTAAGTAATGTTAACTTTTTTTTATCTGATTGTTTAATCCAAAACAACCAGACCCCCTTTTGTTTCGCAGCTCACCCGAAATTTAGCTGCATATTTAACTTATCACGAAGATATCTGGCATGGCCAAGCCAGCAGAAAAAGTTCGCCCCCAGCCCAAAAAGTTTGTTCATTATTCGTCATTCCGGACCTGATCCGGAATCTTGTTGTTCTGTGCTGGAGATCCTGAATCCGAACTTGGCCTTCGGCCAGTCGATCCAGGATGACACGGAAGGAGGATGTATTTTTGAACGGCTCAACGAGGAATGTCGTTGAGCCGTTCCAGTTTTATGTTGTTTCGGGGGGGTCTGCCCATTGGAGTTGGAATGCCACCTTCCCTTAAACCGGCCATTGGCCTCCGGCTCTAGAGAGCCTTAGGCTCGGAGAGAACCTGAGTGTA
>JAZDHT010000051.1:0-5685 GCA_043805615.1 Patescibacteria group bacterium
CGACTATAACCATATCATGCGCAATCGCAAAATCAACAACCGTTTGGTCAATATCCGAAAAAGGTTTCACACTGCCCCAACTGCAGTTTAGAACCTTACAGCCGCGTATTGCAGCATATATCATCGATTGATAGCCATAACGTATGCTTGTGCTGCCGTATTTTGATGCTTTGATTGGAAAAAACCTGCATTTATAACCGACTCCGGCAATTCCCAGCCCATTATTTGTAGTGGCTGCGGCAATTCCGGTAACATTTGTACCATGCGTATCCGTATTTATGGTATTGTCGGGTGCGGAAGCATCAACTGTCCAAGACATATTATAGCCTTTGTAATCATCAATATAGCCGTTATTATCATCATCAATGCCATTATTGGGTGTTTCATCGTTGTTTATCCAGATACGATATAGTAAATCTTCGTGATCCGAGTTCACGCCAGTATCAATAATTGCTATGACTTGGTTGCTATTTCCTACAGTTACATCCCAAGCTGGAGGTACTTTGACTTGGTTTAAATTAATTTGTTCTGAAAATCGCGGATCATTCGGACTCTTTTGAATCACTACTTGGGTGCATGGATTAGCAGATGCAAATATTGTTTCAGCTGAAACAATATTTATCCCTAAGGGCACTAACAAAATAATAGTTAGCGCAACAATGCTGACTTGTTTCAACCACTGTATAGCCATAAATAGATTTTATCCTAAAAACATCAAAAATTAAAAACCACTTTCAACGACTCAATACTCCACCGGGTGGCGAAGAGCCATTGGAATCCTGACTTCTTCTATTAGTTCGGCCCCTTTTAAAACAACCAAAATCTGAGACCGAATTGAATTTAGTCACAGATTTTGGTGGGCCCAGAAGGAATCGAACCTTCGTCCCCAGCTTAAAAGGCTGTTGCTCTACCATTGAGCTATGGGCCCTAAACACCTAACGGCGTAATTATCCAATGTCACCAATGTAACACCAATTACCAATCTTAATTCTCCCATCGTCATTCTGGCTTGTCCAGAATCGTATAAATTAATCTGCAAGATTCTGGATGCGCCCCGCGAATGCTGGGGCTTACCAGAATGATGGGACCATAATTATCCAATGTAACACCAATATCTAATTAATATTCTACATTATTAATTGGTGAAGATTGGTTAAATTGGTAATTGGATTATTGTGGCGAAGCCACTAAGGGTAACCCTAATAATTGACGGAGATTAAATTCTTCGGGATTATTTGTCGGACGACTAATATCTTGGCGAGTATTAAATCCACCCAAATTGAAATTAACCAAAAAATCTACTCTTTGATTATCTTCATTATCATACCAACCTTTAATTATGGATTTAACAATACGATAATCTCTCTTGGAGATCCATACTTCGTAATTATAACTACTTAACATATTTGATGTTTTTTTAGCATTTATTTGGTCTTGCTCGCCCGTAATACCCACCCAATTATCGATTAACCCGCTCAGGGCAGTCTCATCAAAAGCTATTTGCCAATGATACGCCCTAATGCCCTCGACGGTATCGTCGGGAAATTTTTGCACCACATCAAACAATTTACTACGCGCGATCAATTGGCGAATCTGCGTAACTTGTTCATTACTCAACAATGGGGTAGCCCCTAAAATATTATTTTGATCAGAATTACTGGATTTAATTTTGTACCACTTATTATCAGCCGAAAGTGAGAATGGCAGACCCAAAGGCACGGCAATATTAGTTAGCCGAAAATAATTAAGATCAGGGAAACTGCGTAATTCGGCCCCGATTTCCGTCTTGCCTTCACTACTCATGCCGCTAATCGTAACATTTAATAAATAACGCAGATTTTTGATATCTGATAAATTAATTTTGCCCGAACCGGATACTAATAAATCATTTAGCCCTTGCAATAAAGACAAGTTTGATTTGCCAGCCAATTTAAAATCACCAGCAAAATCCATTTGTTCAACTTGGCTCATGGCTTTGGTCATTTTTTCTAAAACTACTGGTGGCTCTTCAGTTTTTACCCCACAACCAGTCAAGCCCAAGAACAGGGCTAACATTCCCCAAACTAATAAACTGTATTTTGACTTCATAGTTAATCTTAAAACTATGTTTGATTGTAGGTGATAACTACTAGTTTGGCAAGTTATTCGTTATATAATAAAGATGGCATTTATCCTAGCCACAATCTCATTCTTAAAATCAGATGAAAGTATGCTTAAAGCTATCACCGAAATAGGTAATTCTCGCGTAATCGAGTTTGATGATAATCGCACTCTGGGCAAAGTTGTCAATTGGATAATTAACCCCACAGAAAAAAGGATTAGCGCTTTTTTGGTCAAACCGGCTGGTTTCTTCAAGCCAAACTTAGCTGTTGCCACAATTGATATTGTTGAGTACGGCCCAAAGTTAGTTATCGTCAAAAACGAATCAGCACTAGTAGCCCCCAGAGAAGTGGTTAGTTTACCTAAATTAATTCGTCAACGACACAAGGTTTTAGGTAACCCAGTTGTCACTCAATCTAACAAACCATTAGGGAAAGTTAGTGAAATTTTATTTGAAACTATTGATTCTACTATCCAACGTATCTATGTTGAACCCAATATTTTAAGTGCGCTCAGACAACCTGATTTGATTATCAGCGCAGATAAGATTATCCAAATTACTCCTAAAAAGATCATAGTGCAAAATGATGATTACGCTTGGCAACCTTCGGCTAAAATATCAGCCATGAGCAACCCTAGTTAAAATCCTGTCTACCGGCTAACTTTCAAATTGTCTTTCATTATATTGGCAAAAATATTACTTACTTAATTACGTAATTAAGTAAGTAATTTGATGTGCAAGAAAACACCCCGATGTTACATCGGGGTGCTAGTTTCAAAAATAAAAATTCAAAAGAGCAAAGAGGAAAAAGTTCGCCAGCCGGCGGATCAAGCTTCCAGGGGAGTAAACTTCCGGGGGACAGCTCCCAAGTTCCGGCAGAAATTACTGTCACCACCGCAGTCGACGCCCAGACCACCATCATGGGAAAAGTAGACACGCAACTGGTCGCTGGGACCGTGACCACTCCGACAGCGGATCCAACCTCCCATAAAGAGAATGCGGCCGAAAGCCATAAAATGCCGGATCAGGAGATACAGAATTTCTTCAGCAGAGGCCAGGTCACTTCCGCCCTGCTCCTCGGCCCAGGCCAAATGGCCATCGTAGCCCAGATTGTTGAAAGGACGGTGGACACTGTCAGTGGGCTGCATAATGGTGCTCAAATCGCACTCAAGCACACCGACCACCGTGGGACGAGACTCACCGGTACAATTTGGTGAAGACTCCAACTTAATTCCAACCTTGGCTGCCAATTCGAGAAGCCGACTACGAATCATCCCGGGCGGGGCGAAGTAATGGTTAACCCCGAACTCGCCTTTGTCAGCCATTTGTTTAATGCGCAGAGCATCATTGTCCATGAGACCAAGCTGGATCATAGCATTAGTTTCTTGCTCAATCCATTCTTCCTTGGATATTTCGCTGATCACCAGTTTGCCAGTCATGGCCCACCAAACCTGACGGCGATAAACCGGATCATCGATGATTCGCTGAAAACAGCGAAGCACCGTGTCCAGATTTCCGCCTGCCAAGGTTACTAACCGGCGGAGGGCTTCCGCCATTACATAAATTGAGTTCATGATGAAGATCACGGATGTTCCTTAGGCATCCGTATTCCTCCTTCAATTGGATTTTAAGGCACAGGGTATTTCACACCTTAATATTTCTAACTTACCACAAAATCCGCCTCCAACCAAGAGTTTTACGCTCCCAGACCTATGTTCTATTTGATAGTTCAAACACGCCAGACGACGCCCATTTTGCGCATGTCTTCTTTAGCCGCCTGATAATCTTTTAGGCTAAGATTTTGGATTTTAGTAAATTCTTTCTTTAAACCTGATGGCTGTAATTTATGCACCAGTCTGCCATATTTAATCAAGGCTTTCCATGCGGTCGGGTGGTATTTTAACCCTAAACTATGTTTAAATCTGACTGCTCGCAAAGCCCGAATCGGGTCTTCTTTGATTCTGATCTCTGGTTCGCCAATAAATCTTAATAATTTATCCTCTAAATCGCGTTTCCCTTGCATAGGATCAGTAAAATGATTCGTTTTAGGATTCCAATAAATGGCATTAATGGTAAAATCACGTCTTAAAGCATCTTTGGCTGGATCTTTATGAAAAATAATATCAATCGGCGTACGCCGGATATGGTTAAACTGAGGATCATAGATGTCTTCTCTAAAAGTAGTAATTTCATAATCAATATTTTGCCAAACAAATCCTACTACCCCAAATTTATTATCTACTCTGATGGGTACTAAACTATGTTCCAACAAAATGTGTTCTGTTTCTTTAGGTAAAGCTGAAGTAGCAATATCAATATCTTGATTCTCAAAAGATGCGCCCAGAATAGCGTTACGCGACTGGTTGCCGACTAGATAAGCCTTGAAACCAGCTTCTTGTAGCCATAATACGGGGGCAAAACGATTCTCCATACTTTTATTTTAACCCAAATAACCGAATTGCATTAGCTGTACTGGTATTTACTACTTCTTCTAAGTCAATTTGTTTAATCTCAGCGATGCGTTCAGCCACAGTAGTAACATATTGAGGTTCATTGCGTTCACCCCGTAATGACTGGGGTGGCAAATAGGGAGCATCAGTTTCCAACAAGATCCTATCTAGTGGCGTTTTTTTGACTGCTTCAATCAAACTGACATTATCGGGGTAAGTGATCATATTATTAAACCCGATATAAAAACCTCGGCGTAAAAATTCCTGCAAATAACTTGGCCCCGCCGAAAAAGAATGCACAACTCCAGGCAAAGTACCCCCTAGTTCTGGTAAATACTCCTGATCTAATATATTTAATAAATCTCGGTAAGCATCCCGGCAATGTAAAATAACTGGCTTGCGATATTGTTTAGCCAACCGTAATTGTTGGATAAAAATCTCTTTCTGGTCTTCTTGTGTAGATAGATTGCGGTAGTAATCTAACCCAATTTCTCCTACTGCCACAGTTTTAGGATGTTTGATTAGCAAAGTAAGGCGACTGTTTAAATTGTCCAGATTTTTTCTGGCATCATGCGGATGCACTCCAACAGCCGCATAAATTTCGTGATAGCGGCTGGCTAAATTAATACTGGTTTCAGAAGAGCTGAGGTCTGTCCCAACATTAATGAGATAAATTAAACCAGCGTTGAATGCACGCAGAATGGTTTTTTCCATATCCCGATGGAATTGAGGGAAATCTAAATGACAATGGGTATCTATATAGTTCACCCCGTTAGAAGCAGGGAGCCCAGGGCTCCCGACTGGTTAACAATATGGTATCTGATAATAAACTAGTTAATAAATAATTCATAGGGAGTTTAATACTTAGTAGGGTGCTTCTAACGGGGTTCATCTTGCAAGAGTTAACCAAACAACTAATCCTACAATAACTGCACTGGAAATCAAGTTTTTAAGTGGGACTTTTTCGCGCAGGTAACCAATTGACAAGCAATAAACCAAGATAGGGGATAACAACAAAGTAAACACAGTAACGGCAATGCCAACTGTTTGATAAGATAAATACAAAAATACACTAGCGGCGACTGCTCCTCCAGCCACTAACAAGAATTGGGGGATATAGGCAACCTTAATGCG
>JAZDHT010000052.1:0-2378 GCA_043805615.1 Patescibacteria group bacterium
CTGTCTGATTGGTACCTGCAGAGGGGCGGCGGGTATTCACTTGGGCCGCTTTACTATTCCTACGGTTGGAAACGGCTGTGTAAATAACTCGATTGTCAATAATACAATTGTAGAGCCAACGATGACTGCCATTAGAATCAGCAACGGAAGCGGTAATAGTATCTTTAATAATATTGCGGCAGAATTAGACGGAGGTGGCGGTATTGTCGACGAGTCAGGTGGTAATTATATTGATACAGTCAGCAACCTCAAACCGACAAACGTATTGGGCTACTTTACTGCCTTTACTGATGACCAAGATGCCACCAATGATGATTTTCATCTGGTGAGTGCCAGACCCGGCGTCACTTCATACCAGTCAAAAAATGCGCCTGATGATGACAAAGACGGAGAGCAAAGAGTATCACCGTATGATATCGGGGCGTATGAGTTTTAAAGATAATAAATGAAAAATAACCAAAAAAATAATATGGAAAATCAACCACAGGTTGAAGAAGTAACCAAGGTCAAAACCAATGTTTTATCCAGTACGAAAACTGCAGTTGCTACTCTGTTAGTATTAGGCTTAGTCAGCGGTGTTTTTGCTTATGGAGTGGTTGGACAGGGCGGGTTGTTTATTAAGAGCAAGACTCAGAAGACTACTATGAAAACAGAGAGTGTTAGCTTCACGGTGGAGGTGCCTCAGGAAGGTATAAACAAACAGGAGATAGGGCAGGATGGAGTGATTTATAACAGACTTTCTTTTGTTGAAGAGCCCTCACTCTATGATGACACCACCGGCACCCCGGAATTACCCTATTTGACCAAGCTTGTTGTTCTGCCGGAAGGAGCGGAAAATATTAAGGTTAATACTAAAGTAAAGAGTGCTCTAAAAACAGAAAATATAAAAATCTATCCGATCCCCAAACAAAATCCGGTTAAAGACGAAAAAGGTGACACTATTGGTTTTGAAGAAGAGTTTTATTTGGACGAAATAGCCTATCAAAAGGATAATTTATTGCCGGTAAATCTGGCTCAAGTTGAAGAGACCGGATCCGTTCGTTCGGCTAACTTAGCCAGACTGAAAATATACCCGTTTCAGTATAATCCCAGCCAGGATACTTTTGAACAATATCAGAAAGTTGACGTTATTGTATCCTACATTTTACCTAAAGAAACCAAACTAAAGAAAAATAAACTCGGTTCTTTAGCTAAAGAATTAAAAAATTGGGTGGAGAATCCCGAAGATTTAACTAAAAACACAAACACTGTCCAAACTCTTGCAGAGGGTGGTCAGGTAGTCTACCTTGATCCTGTTGCTGATCCAAACATCTTTAATGATCCGGGCGTGCCCATACAGTATATTATTGTGGTTTATGATGGTTTTGCTGATTCGTCAACAAATCCCGGTCCGCTTAACGCATTCGCTACATACAGAGCAACAACTGACAATATTAATATTGCAATAGCTAAAACCAGTGATATCTATACTGAATATCCATGGGGCTGGGGTCATAGTAATAATGCAGCATCTGTCAAAGATTTCATTCGGAATGCCTATGAAAATTGGCCACAAGCAACACAGCCTGAATATCTTCTGTTACTGGGTGATGTAGGACCTGATATAAATGAGCCCTGGGTACCGACAAAATTACAAGGTGAGGCAAACAATGACGACTACTTTGCTTATCTTGAAGGTGAAGATGAATGGCAGGATATGATGGTGGGTAGGATTTCAATCAGAAGCGCGGACGATATTACAAATGTTTTGGAAAAGATACAAAATTATGAACAAATGCAAGCTGGTGATTTTCATGAGCGAGCGGTTTTTGCCGGTCATCAGAGTGATCCAAATCAGAAAGTAGAGTCATGGGAGGATAGTTTAAAAGGTTTAGGTTTTGATACAAGTATTCTTGATTGTGTGCATACCCAGGAATTTATGGATGAATTATACGGCGGTTTTGTTTTCCGGAGGGGTCACGGTAATAAAAATGTGTGGTATGGCTGTCTTAATGTTGTAGATGTTATTCTTCTTGACAACAGCATCGATAAAAATCCGATAATAATGACTAATTCTTGTTTAACCGCAAATGTGGCCTGGGAGTGCGATAGCCCCCCTTATGATCTAAATGGTAGCTGTATTGGTGAGATTCTGGTTAACTGGCCGGATAAAGGAGCAGTAGCTTATTATGGCGCAACAGAGATTGTGTTTTTTGATCATACCTTGCCTCACGATTATTTGGATGAGGTATTTGTTAATTCAAATTATACCCTTGGTAAAGCACTATTGAACTTAGAGCTGAGCGGAGTATTTGAGAATGAGTCGCATATTCTTCTTGGTGACCCGGCCTTACACAGTTTTGGCTATGTTAGACCGGTAAATGAGCCAGACTTAACCA